>JALYIN010000523.1 GCA_030775765.1 Verrucomicrobiota bacterium | reverse complement strand
TTGATCGTCTGCGCAGCGGGCCAGGCGGGCTGGCTCGGCGCCGTTGGTTAAAGGCCGTGTCAGGGCCAGATCTTCTTCAGGATCGCGGCGAGGCGGAGCCGCCGCGGGCGATCTCGGTGCGGACTTGGATGGCCGCCCATTGATCGTAAGTGGCCGGATCTTTTCTGGTGGCGCTCCAACTTTTGCGTTCGCGTTGAACTTGAGCTGTTCGTGCGCCTTCGCGGCGATGGGCAGCATTTCATCAGCCCATTGGACGGACCAGCCGCTCATGAAGGGGCCGCTCTCCCAACCTTGCGGTGATTCGCGATGAGTTTTTGGGCGAACGCGCGAGGCGTCGAAGCATTCGCGGCGGACATGGCTTTGGCGACGGCGGGTGTATCCCAGTGAGTGTGCAGATCGGCGGCGGTGCCATTGAATTTTATCGCGTTGCCGCCGGTGGCGAATTGGGTGTTGGCGGTGGTATTCGGGTTCGCCGGCTGGGCGTTGGGGCTGAAGTAGATCGCGCCGACCTGTAATGGCTGATGAATATCGCCGACGTAATGCACGAGCAGGCGCAACGCCGTTTTCGGCGGAATGTTTGTGGGGTTGTTGGCCGCGGTGCTGTGGCCTTCGAGGATGGCGATGCAGTTCCGGATCATGTGGACGATATCGATGTTCGAAGCGCCGACGGAGTTATTCCGGTAATGCGCCTCCTGAATTGGGATGTCGGTGTAGTGATAGGCGTTCTGATCGTGCGGCCCCGGGGTCGGCGTCATGTGCGGATTCTTGGCTACAAAGTCCACCATGTCGGGATCGTTCGGGTTGAAGTGGTATTTGCAGTCATCGGCCCAGGTCGCGGGTTTTTTCGAGGGTTTGATTGGGAAGGAGGGTTCGCACGTGCGCGAGGGTGTTCGGTGAATTGGCGATCAGGATGTCGGCAATGGCGCCGACGGTTTTATGCCCGTCGTCGCCGTATCCGAAAGCGGGAAACGGCGATGCGGCGATGATGAGTGCGACGAGAGGGATGCGGAAACTCCGCGCGCGGGCGTTTGGAGGAGTGTTCACGCGTGAAGGGGCGAGGGGCGAGGGTTGCGGTGAGCTTGAAGGCCGAGTCGTTGGTTGCACGCTCATTTTCGGAAGGTGACCCGCCGCGGCGGATTCGTCCGTTGGCGAACGTGTGACGAGCGGAGGTGGACGGCGTTGCAGCCGACACGGCTGCCGCTACAGGAATGGGTACGCGACGGAAAAGGCGGAAGACGTCGCGGCAACAGAGCGCCGCGGGTACGGGTGAAAAAGGAATCGAAGAAATTTCCGCGGAAAGCGTTGACGCCACAACTTATGGTGTGCTACTTACTCCGCCGACACTATGCGTTGTCCCAAGTGTGGGTTTCGTGACGACAAGGTCATCGACTCGCGCCAGTCTCGTGATAGCTCTTCCATTCGCCGCCGCCGCGTCTGTCTCCAGTGCGCCTATCGGTTCACCACTTACGAGCAAATCGAGCGCTCGGATCTGCGCGTCATCAAACGGGACCGGACCCATGAGCCGTTCGATCGGAGGAAGCTCGTGAACAGTCTCGCCAAAGCGTGCGAGAAACGGTCGATCAGTCTCGTGACGCTCGAGACCGCGGTGGACGAGATCGTGCACGAACTGGAAACGAGCGGGCGCGAGGTTTCCTCGCAGCTCATCGGGACGAAAGTGCTCGAGAGACTCCGCGAGATCGATGAAGTGGCGTATTTGCGCTACGCGTCGGTCCATCGGCGCTTCGAGGAGGTGGACGAATTTGTGGATGCGATCCAGGCGCTCGGCCGACGGATCAAACCGAACGCGCTCCAGCCGGAATTGTTCGGAACGGAATTGGCCCAAAGTGCGGTGCACGCGCCTGAAACCACCAGCGCAAAAGGAAAAATCGAAACTCATGGTCGCGTTTAAGGAAGAATTTCCGTATTTGCGGGGCGACTCGGGGCAGCTCTTCGAATTCGACCAGGCGTGGCTGCGCGCCGCGATCACGCGCGCGGCGGACGATGCGGGCTATCCGAAATGGTGGCTGACGGATCACGTCACGGAAAGCATCGCGTTTTATCTGCGGCTGCGGAACGACGAGTCGGTGGTGCCGTTCGATCAACTTTCCAAGACCGTCCGCTACGTCCTGAAGGTGATCGGTTACAAGGAGATCGTCCCGCACTTCGAGCCGGCGCCGCCGCCGGTGGCGTTTTCGCTCCTGGCCATCGCGCAGGAGGCGGGCGCGGGATATGAGCTGGCGTTTTTCGATGGGCTCGAGAAACGGATCAGCGCGCTGGTGACGGCGGGCGCGGATAGTTTGTTGCTTACCGATCTGCAGGGTTGCGTGAAACATCTCCGCGGCGCGAAGGCGTGGACCCGGACCTGCGACACGCTGCGCGAGGAAATTATTTGTTTCGTGCGCGAGCGGCTGGCGATCGATCCGGACCTGCAACATCTGCGCTGCTTTATGC
>JALYIN010000522.1 GCA_030775765.1 Verrucomicrobiota bacterium | reverse complement strand
CCGCCCTCGGGGATCGTGGTCGTGTCGAGATCGTTGATCGCCTCGACCGCCGCATCGTAATCAATCGTCAGCGGCGCCTGCAAAAAGGCGCGCCCGGCGAAAGCGATCAGGCCCACGCGGTCGCCCTGCAGCTCGTCGAGCAGATCCTGCGCGGCGAGTTTTACCCGCTGAAGGCGGCTCGGCGGAACGTCATTCGAAAGCATGCTGCGCGAAGTATCGATGGCCAAAATCAGATCGAGACCTTTTCGTTTCACATCTTCGTAAATGTAACCCCAGCGTGGCTTGGCCAGCGCGGTGATGGTGAGGATCACCGCCAGCAGCGTGAGCCCGAATCGCAAGGTGCGCCGGCGCCGATCGAGCGTTCGCGCCAGGGTCGGCAGCAAACGTTCCGAGACGAATTCCCGCAGGCGCGCAGCGGCTCGTCTTTCCGCGCGGGCAAAAAGCACCGCTAGCACCGGAACCAGCAGCAATCCCCAAAACCAGTTTGGCGCGCCAAAATTCATCATGGCAGTTTTTTCCAGATCGTTTGCGCTAACAAAAGTTGCGCCAGCAACAGGCCGAGTCCCGTTGCGATTAAGGCCGGAAACAAATCCCGGTACTGCTGATATTTTTTCACCGACACCGTGGTCTTCTCCAGCTTATCGATGTCGGCAAAGATTTGCTCGAGCGATCGCGTGTCGGTCGCGCGGTAGAATTGGCCATCCGCGATTTTGGCAACTTCCTTGAGGCCCGCCTCATTGAAATGGACCCGCTGATTCTGATACAGGATGTTGCCGAACATGTCTGTGACCGGTTTGCCGTTTTGCGGATTGAACACCGGCGTCGGCGCGATGCCGTTAATCCCGGCACCGATGGCGTAGAAATGAATCTTGAGCGCCTTGATGGCCTCGGCCGCGGTATTCGGCGGAATCTTCCCCGTGTTATTTTCGCCATCGGTCAGCAGGACGATGACGCGGCTCTTCGAACGCTTGTCGTTTAGACGATTCGCCGCCGCCGATATCCCCGAGCCGATAGCGGTCCCGTCTTCCACCAGTCCGATCTTCACGCGTTCGAGGTTTTTTTGGAGCCAGTCATGATCGAGCGTCATGGGGCTCACCACATAAGGCCGGCTGGCGAACGCGATGATGCCGATCCGGTCGTTAGGCCGGGCTTCGATGAATTTGCGCGTCACTTCCCGGATCGCGTCGATCCGGGTGGCCTGTTCGCCCCCGATCGTGAAATCTTTCGTGAGCATCGATCCCGAGACATCAAGCGCGAGCATGATATCGATTCCGCTCGCCTCGACCTGGGTGAGACTCTTGCCTAATTGAGGCCGTGCCATCGCGAGAGCGAGAAGGGCCATGCTCAGGAGCATGAGGGCGCGGAGGAATTTCCCGGCTCGCGCCGCGCTGCTTTTCCCGAGCGAGCGCAACGCCGACGTGGAGGAAAAGGTCAACGCGGCTGCCGGTCCGCTTCTGCCCCGGAACCAGGCGAGCAGCGGGATCGCGAGCAACAGCAGAAGGAACCAGGGCTGCGCAAAAGTCAGCGCGGAATTTTTCGACAACCAATCAGACAGGCTCAAGCTTTGCTCCTTTTACAAATTGGATCGCTTCCTCGAGGAGGCGGCGGCTGTCGTCGGGAGTCGCGTCGTAGCGGGCGAACTTGATCAGGTCGCATCGTTCCAGGAAGTCCTGGAGCAACGAAGCTTCCTCCGGCGAGAACGGCGAGCTTTTCGCCAGCATGGCCAGAAATTCAACCGAAGTCTGGCGCGTGACCGGTAGTTGATATTGTTCCGTGACGTAACCGCGCAGGATATCGGAAACGGCGATGCTGAATTGATAGGGACTCTGTGTTTCCATTTGGTCGCCGATGCGGTGGAGTGCATCGAGCGTGCGATCGCGCGGCGAGCGGATTGGTTCTGGGCGCTGGGCACGTTTCCAGAGCCACCAGCTGACCAGGCCCAGAATAACGAGCCCCAGACCGACCGCCGTGTAAATGACCCACGGCGGCACGAGCGAATAATCAACCGGTGGCGCGATCTCGTGAATGTCGGCTGTGGCCAGGAAGACGTTCATCGCACGGCCAGGCGCCTTTCGCGCTGTTTGAAAAAAGAGCGCAGGGCCGGCAGATAATTTTCTCCCGTCCGGAGCGAAATCGCATCGATGTTATTGCGCCGCAGCGTGCGATTCAGCTCGGCGCGTCGCGTCTCGGCCTGCGCACTGAAGCGAGCGCGAGTCGTCCGATCGCCCGTATTGATTTCGATCTGCTCGCCGGTTTCGGCGTCTTCGAGCGTGATGATGCCGACGTTCGGCAACGCTTCCTCGCGCTGGTCCTGGATGTGGAGGGCGATGAAATCATGCCGGCGCCCGCTCACGGAAAGCTCGCGAGAGAAATCGCCGGTTTGAAAATCGGAGATGAAGAAGACAACCGCGCGCCGGGTCACGACATTGTTCAGGTAATCTAGGGCGAGAGCCGGGGCGGTGCCCCGCCCCGCGGGCTCGAAAAATAAAATCTCGCGGATGATGCGCAGCGTATGCGAGCGCCCTTTCTTCGGCGGGATGAACAGCTCCACGCGATCGCTGAAAAGGAGCAACCCTACCTTATCGTTGTTGCGGATCGCGCTGAACGCGAGCACGCATGCGACCTCCGCCGCCAGCTCGCGCTTCGATTGCGTTACGCTCCCGAAATTTCCGGACGCGCTCACATCCACCACGAGTATCACCGTCAGTTCGCGCTCCTCCGTAAACTTCTTCACAAACGCCGTCCCGAGCCGCGCCGTCACGTTCCAATCGATGGCCCGAATTTCGTCCCCCGGCTGATACTCGCGCACGTCCTCAAAGTTCATCCCGCGCCCTTTGAAGACGCTGTGGTAATCGCCCGCAAACATCGTCTGGACGAGACCCTTCGTTTTGATCTCGAGGGCGCGGATTTTTTTAAGGATTTCCGCGGGGGTTTGCTGCGCGTGGTTCATCACGGCACCGGCAACCCAGCAAAGATCCGATCGACGATGGTCTCGCTCGTGATGCTTTCCGCCTCGGCCTCATAGCTGACGATTACGCGATGGCGCAACACATCGATGCCGATGCTCTTCACGTCCTGCGGCGTAACGTAGCCTCGCCCGTTGAGGAACGCGTGAGCGCGGGAAGCGAGCGCGAGGTAAATTGTCGCGCGGGGCGACGCGCCGTACCGAACCAATCCGTCCATTTTCAAATTGTAAGCACCCGGATCACGCGTGGCCCAGACCACGTCGACGATGTAATCCTTCACCCGATCGTCGATGTAGATTTCATTCACAACGGCGCGCGCGGCGATGATCTGCTGCGGATCGACGACCGGCATCACGCCGAGGTTGGGCGCCGAGGTCGCCATCAGATCCAGGATCTGGCGTTCCTCGGCTTTCGCGGGATAGCCGACGTGCAGCTTCAACATGAAGCGATCCAGTTGCGCTTCCGGAAGCTGATACGTTCCTTCCTGCTCGAGCGGGTTCTGCGTGGCCAGAACCAGGAATGGATCGGAAAGGGGATAGGTTTTTTCGCCGATCGTTACCTGGCGTTCCTGCATCGCTTCCAGCAAGGCGCTCTGCACTTTCGCGGGCGCGCGATTGATTTCGTCCGCCAGGATCAGGTTCGAAAAAAGCGGGCCGAGTTTCGTCGTGAACTCGCCCGTGCGCGGGTTGTAGATGAGCGTCCCGATCAAATCCGCCGGCAACAGGTCGGGCGTAAATTGCAACCGCTGGAAACCGGTCTGAATGCAGGCCGCCATCGTTTTTACCGTGAGCGTTTTCGCCAGACCGGGAACGCCTTCGAGTAAAATGTGACCGTTGGCCAGCAGGCCGAGCAGGAGCCGATCGACGAGATATTTTTGACCGATAACGACGCGACCCATCTGTTCGCGCAACGGCGGAATCCATTGCCCCATTTGCTGGACTTGTTGCGTGATTTCCTGGGTCGATTTCATAAGAGAGGTGAGACAGGCATACTAAAATATCGTTCGATCAAACTTCGCCTTGGGGGCGAGGGGATTCCTTACGCGAAATTACCGCGATTTCGAGCCCGAACGTGCAGGTGCGGCACCGCGCCTCTCCGATTCGCTCCGGGCGCGGCAGCTAAGAAGAACCGGCAATCCTGAAAAGGGTGAGATGGTCCGGATGCGCCGCTCGAGATATCTTCCGTAGCTGTCGCTGAGAAGTCCTGGCTGGTTTACGAAGAGAACGAACCTCGCGGCGAGGGTGTTCTCATCTTCCCCATGAGTCTGCGCCGCATAAAACAACTTCAAGCGCCGGGTGCCGATCATGGGCGGCGGATTCTCTTCCAACGCAGCCCGCAGCATTCGGTTCAGGACACCGGTCCCGATGCGGACCTGGGCAGCGCGGCGCACCGTCCTGATCAGGCGAAATAGCTCGTCTACGTTTTCACCCGTTAAGGCGGAAGCGACAAGCACAGGTGCATACTCGAGAAAGAAAAGGCGTTCGCGAACATCGGTGATCGCGCGCTCGATGGCTTTTTGCCCGCCGCGCGCCGGCTTCACCAGGTCCCATTTGTTCAATACGACCAGGCACGGCTTCTCCGATTCCTGGATCAGGCCGGCGATCTTCTTGTCCTGCGAGGTGACTCCGCTCGTCAGGTCAATGACGAGAACGCAAAGATCGGAGCGCCGAATCGTGCGCTCCGCGCGCATGACGCTGAAGACTTCCACCGAGGTCGAATGCTTGCTTCGTTGGCGCATTCCGGCTGTGTCGATGAGGAGGAATCTCTCCCCGTTCCGCTCATAAAGAATATCGACGGCATCCCGAGTGGTGCCGGGCAATTCGCTCACGATTGTGCGTGCGTCGCGCAGGATGGAATTGATCAGCGATGATTTCCCGGCATTCGGGCGGCCGACGATGGCGACAGAGGTGGGGGCATTTTCGATTTTGGAGTTTGGATTTTCGATTGCGGATTGGGGAAGAAGGGCATCGACGGTTTCGAGGAGGTCGGAAATGCCGCGGCCGTGCGCGGCGCTGATCGGGATGGAATTGTCGAATCCCAGCCGGGCGAAATCGGCGTCCAGATCCTCGTGCTTCTCGTGGTCGATTTTGTTGACCACCAGGACAACAGGGCGCTTCGATTTCCGGAGAAGTTTCGCCAGCTCCTGATCGATCGGATTCAGGCCCGCCTGCGCGTCAACGATGAAAAGAATGACGTCGCTTTCGCGCATGGCCGAATCGGCCGCGCCGCGCACCTGGGTTGTCAGCTCGGTCTCGCCCGCGCCGCCGATGCCACCTGTATCCCAGACCGTGAACGGCCGGCGGCCGCGGCTCGAGAGCGCGGCCAGTCGATCGCGCGTAATGCCGGGTTGATCGTGAACGATGGCAATGTTCCGGCCCACAAGCCGATTGAAGAGCGCGGATTTCCCAACGTTCGGCCGGCCGACAATGGCGACGGTGCCGGCACTTTCCCCGGCTTGTTTCGAATCCATGACGCTGGCACTTTAGCCCAGCTTTGCGTTGGCGTGGCCTTCTGCTGATAATTGCCGCAGCCCGTTACGAAAATAAATGATGCCGGAGACCAGCGTGAAGAACCCGGCGGCGATCACGATGTAGATTAACGGCGGAGTCCGGATTTGCAGCATGACCCACGCGATCGCGGCCATCTGGAGGACGGTCGCTACCTTCCCGGTCCAGCTCGGCCGCACCCGCACCGTGCCATTCAAAACATGGAGCAGCAGGCTGCCGATCACGATTACGACGTCGCGGGTAATGACGAGCACGGGAAACCAGGCCGGGAATTTTCCGTAATGCGAATCCACCTGACTCCAGTTGCTGATGCTGAGCGTGATGATTCCGCTGAGGAGCAATCCCTTGTCCGCGATCGGATCGAGGATCACGCCGAGCGAACTGCGTTGGTTGTAACGGCGCGCCACATAGCCGTCGAGACCGTCACTGAGCGCGGCCAACAGGAAGACGGCGATCGCGGTGAAGCGCATCCAGTCCTGCGGGTTCCCTTCCTGGATGCTTTCGCCGTAGTAGATCGCGAGCGTGACAAACACCGGGATCATCAGGATCCGGATCACGGTGATTTTGTTCGCAGTCGTCATGAGTGGGCGGCCCATCATGAAAACTTAGACGGCCTCGCCGCCCCAGATGCAAGGCAATTTGCCCGCTAGGTTTCCAGTTCGCTCGATTGCGTCCCGGAAGTCGTGGTGTGACGGCCTTCGCCAAATTCCTCGATCATCTTTTCGTTGAAGGCTGGGATGTCGTCCGGTTTCCGACTGGTAACCAGCCCATTATCCACAACAACCTCCCGGTCCACCCAGTTCCCGCCCGCGTTGCGGACATCGCTCTTGATGGCCGGCCACGAAGTCAGGGTCCGTCCGCGGACCACTCCGGCATCGATCAACACCCAGGGCGCATGACAGATCGCGGCCACCGGCTTGCCTTCGCGGAAAAAATGGCGGACGAACTCGAGGGCCTCTTCGTTGCACCGCAACGTATCCGGGTTCATTAAGCCGCCTGGGATCATGAGCGCATGGAAGTCCTGCGCCTTCGCCTCCGCCAAGGTTTGATCGACGGCGACCGTCTCACCCTTGTCCGCGTGATTCATCCCCTGGATCTTCCCCGCCTTGATTGACACCACGCTCGTCTTAGCGCCCGCCTCATTCAGCGCCTTTTTCGGTTTCGTTAGTTCGACTTCCTCGAATCCATCCGCTGCCAGGATCGCCACCTTCTTCCCCGATAGTTTGTCTCCCATGATTCCTCCGTTGAATTGCGTCGCTCCAGTACTACGAACGATTTGCCTCGCGCGGACGTGTTTTCAAAACCGCTTGGTCTGCGGACCCAGTTGCGTAAGATGGCGTCGGAGCCGCCGATGTGGCGAAATGGCAGACGCAACGGACTTAAAATCCGTTGGGCTTAAACGGCCCGTGCCGGTTCGAGTCCGGCCATCGGCACCCTCTGAAAGACGATTTTACGAGGGAAAAGCACCTTTTCATCCTGCCGAACTCTTGCGCAACGTGCCGCAAAGAAACGCAGCAAAATGCAATCTATTAGCCAACTATTAGCCAACCGGCGAACGGTCTGCACTCCGGCCTGGGATCGGCCCGGGCGGTTTCCCGTCGAACACGATAGACAGCAGAAGGATAGTGCCAGCGGCTATATCCATCGGGCACCATGTACTCCGCTGGAATTGGAATTGGGGAATTGGATTGAATCAAGCCAACGACGATGAACGCAGGTGCGAACGAGGGCAAAATATGGGCGCGAAACAACCAAACTCCCCAACAGCAGGTAAGAAAAACAACGGACGCCGGTCGCGCGTGACCAAACTCTATTTTTCGAGTCTCTCTCTCGCTGCCCTCTGATTCTAATAACCGTCGTTGCACTGTCCGTCCG
>JALYIN010000521.1 GCA_030775765.1 Verrucomicrobiota bacterium | reverse complement strand
AGGCGATCCACCGGATGCCGCGGAGCCGGCGATCCCAACGGCCATCGTGATCGGCGCCGGGATCGGATTTCTCTCGGGGCTGACTGGAACTGGAGGCGGCATTTTCCTCACGCCGCTGTTGTTGTTCTGCCGCTGGACCTCGATCCGCGGCGCCGCGGCGGTATCGGCGCTATTCATTCTCGTTAATTCTATCGCTGGCCTGGCCGGATTCGTTTCAAGCGGACGGCCCATTCCGCAGTTCGCCTGGATACTGGCCGTGGCTGCCGTCATCGCTGGCACTCTCGGTTCATTTCTCGGCAGCCGCCGATTTCCGGTCCGGACGATTTCAATCATTCTCGCGACCGTGCTCGTGCTCGCCGGCTGTAAGTTAATCTTTACGTAGGCGAATTGGCAGATGGCTTCTCAGCCCAGGCTTACCTGCGGCGCGTTCTCGGGACTCCATGGATTTTTCCCGTGAGCGGCATCGACCGCGCCGCAATAGCGCGAAAGCATCTGGCGAAAAAGAGCAACATTGAGGTCGTGGCGCCGCGGCCCGGCCGGCGCCAGATTCTTTTCCGCGAGCCGGAACAACCGCACCGCCGGCGCGAGCCGCCTCCCGTGTTTCGCGTGAGTCGGATGTTCGTAATGTTTTTGCAGATGCACGAACGCCCCCGCCGCCTGGATCAGCCCCTTGAAATACTGGGCGTCTTCCGGCGTGATGGTTTCGCCGAGCCAAACCTGTTCCAGAACGTCGTGCGCCTCGTAGTAACGCTGTTCGTTCCAGCACTTGAAAAAGGCGCGGTAATACGGGTGCGCCGCGATGCCGTCCCCGGCTGGGCCGGGCTGGTCGGCTGCCAGCGATTCAACGAACTGCGAAATCCTCTCGCCTTTGCTCATGAAGGCCTTAATTTGGGGGTGCCTGCGATGATGGGCAAACGACGACGCTTCAGTCTTCGCGAGGAACGGATGCCCGCCCTCCGCCGCCGCAGCAGACCATGACTCCGGCGGCCCTGATTATTCTCGTTTTTCTCATCGCGATCCTAATCTTCTGGTCGGCGCTTTTCTCCGGGCTCGAAACCGCGCTCTTCTCGCTCAAGTCCCATCAACTCCGGCGGCTCGAGGAGAAACACCCGTCGCTGAAGGATTTCATCAGCGTCTTTCGCCAAAACCCGCGCCGCGTTCTCAACGTCCTCCTGCTCGGCGACGTGTTCGCGAACGTCCCGATCGTGGTCCTCTGTTTGTTTCTCATCTGGGAAGGATCGCTAGCCGCGCGTGCGCCGGCCTGGGCCGCGGCGATTGTCATTTTCGCCATCGTCGTCCTGCTCTGCGATCTGATTCCCAAACTCGTCGCCCTCTCCGCGCCGTATCGCCTGTCCGCGCTCGGTGTTTTCACCCTCAAGACCATGATGCCGCTGCTCGATCGTGTGGGCAGCCTGCTCGAACGCGCCAGTGAGGCGATCGTCGAGCGACTGACCCCGCGCCACCTGCGAAAGCGCAAACAACTTAGTGACGAGGAGCTCGAGACCCTGGTCGAGATGGGCGAGGAACAAGGAACCCTCCACGAAGCCGAGGGCGAGATGATCCAGGAAATTATCAAGCTGGGCGACAAAACCGCGAAGGATTGCCTGACGCCGCGGGTGGATACGTTCGCGCTGCCCGACGACCTGACGAACGAAGAAGCGATCGTGCAGCTCAGGCGACGCCGCCACCATCGCGTCCCCATCTATGCCGATACGCCAGACCAAATCGTCGGCGTGCTCGACGCGAAACTGTTCCTGCTCGATCCCGCCGAGCATTACACCGAGTTGATGGGGGCACCGTCGTATGTCGCGGAAACGATGAAAGCGATGGATTTGCTCCGCAGTTTTCTCACCCACGCCCAGGGGCTCGCCATTGTCGTCGATGAATTCGGCGGTACGGAAGGGATCATCACGCTCGACGACATCACGGAAGAAATTATCAGCGACGCCGCGCCGCTGGGCGACGCCGATCTCTACATCGAACCGCTCGACGACGGACGCTTTCTCGTGAGCGGCAACGCGCGGCTCGACGATTTGAGCGAGCACCTCGGCTTCGAGCTCGAAGCCGATGGCCTCGACACGATCGGGGGGCTGGTGTTCAACCGGCTCGGTTACCTGCCCCCGTCCGGCACGCGTTTCGAAATGCCTCGGCTTGCCGTCACGATCCGGCGCGCCGGACGAAAGCGGATCGAGGAAATCCTTTTAGAAAAAACGGCGTGTCTCGATCCCGAGCAGGAAGATAACGGAGCGATCGCGCCATGATTTACGGAGTCGCCATCTTTTTGCTTTGGACAATCTCGTTTTTGTTCGCGGGCATCGAAGCGGGCCTGCTCTCGGTCGATCCCGTGCGCCTGCGGCACCATGTCAAAAAGCGCCGTCCTGCAGCCTTGCGGCTCGATCGGCTTACGAAACGGCCGGAGCGCCTGCTCATCACCGTCCTGCTGGTGACCAATTTCGCCAACATCCTTGGGCTGCTCCTCCTCACCAAATTGCTCGTCGCTCAATTTGGAGCGCTCGGTTTCCCGATGGCCATTTTGATCGCGCTTCCAATTTATCTTTTCGTCCTCAGCGTTCTGCCCAAATCGCTCTTCCG
>JALYIN010000520.1 GCA_030775765.1 Verrucomicrobiota bacterium | reverse complement strand
GGGTAGGGTGGGCATCTTGCCCGCCGCGGCCGGCATCTTGCCGGACGGAACTTCCGCGGCGCGCAAGGCCAAGACTTCGTCGCCCGCTTCGAAAGAATATCGCCGCGAGACGCGGCGATCGGCGGGCGAGACGCCCACCCTACCCGAGAGGATCTCGCGCAAATACCGTCCGGTGTGCGATGCCTCTACTTTCGCCACAGCTTCCGGCGTTCCCGCCGCGACCAGCTGCCCGCCTTCATTGCCCGCTTCGGGACCGAGGTCGATGATCCAATCGGCGCACTTGATCACTTCAAGGTTGTGCTCGATCACGACCAGCGTGTTGCCGCTCTCGACCAGCCGTTGAAACAGTCGCATCAGGATCGCGACATCGTCGAAATGCAATCCGGTTGTGGGTTCATCGAAGATGAAAAGATTTCCGCCTGAAGCTTCGCCGTCCGCGCGCTGGTCGGAGAGATGCCGCACCAGTTTCAAACGCTGCGATTCGCCGCCGGACAAAGTGTTGAGCGGTTGCCCCAGGCGCAGATAACCGAGCCCGACTTCATCGAGCACATCGAGCTTGTCGCCGAGTTTTTCCGATTCGCCGATCTGAGCGAAGAACTGGATTGCTTCGCTGACCGTCAACACCAAGAGGTCGTGGATCGATTTCTCGTGAACCTTCACGCGCAGAACGTGCGGCTGGAAACGGCGGCCTTCGCATTCGGCGCAACGCACATAAAGATCGCTGAGGAATTGCATCTCGATCTTCTCGAACCCGGTGCCGCAACAGCGCTCGCAACGGCCGCTGCCCGAATTGAACGAGAACGCGCTCGCCGTGAGTCCCTGCGCCATTGCCTCGGGTTGAGCGGCGAACATTTCGCGGACACGATCGTAAAGCCCGAGGTAAAGGATCGGTGTCGAGCGCGGGGTGCGGGCGAGCTGGGTCTGGTCCACCATCACGACCTCGCCGATCCGATGCGCGCCCGTGACCGATTTGCACGCGCCCGCCTCCTGGTCGCTCGCCTGTCCTTTCGCCCGGAGCAGGTGGCGATAAAGAACATCGTGAATCAGGGTCGATTTGCCGGAACCTGAAACGCCCGTGATGCAGTTGAAAATTCCGAGGGGAATTTCGACGTCGAGGTTCTGGAGGTTGTGTTCTTTCGCGCCCGTGATTCGAATCGAGCCCGATGATTTGCGCCGTGATTTCGGGACGGGAATGCGCTGCTCGCCGGACAGGTACTGTTGAGTCAGAGAACGGGGGCGATTGCCTCGGGTGGGGTGGGCAGCCTGCCCGCCGGTCTCGGCGTCTCGCCGAAACGAATTTTGTTCCGCTTCCAGACGGGGAGAAGTTCGCGAAGGCGAGATGCCTTGGCCGGCGGACAAGATTCCCACCCTGCCCGAGACGAAATCCGCGCGTGCTCCGCTAAATACCAGCTCGCCGCCGTACTCGCCGCGGCCGGGGCCGATATCGATGACGTGATCGGACGCGCGGATGATCGCTTCCTCGTGTTCGACCACGAGGAGCGTGTTCCCTTTGTCGCGCAGATCCTGCATCACGCGCACGAGACGTCCGACATCGCGCGGATGCAGGCCCACGCTGGGCTCGTCCATGACGAAGAGCGTGTTTACGAGCGACGCGCCGAGACAGGTCGTGAGATTGACCCGCTGGACCTCGCCACCGCTCAGGGTGCGCGTCGAACGATCGAGCGTGAGATAACCCAGACCGACTTCGCAAAGGTATCGGAGCCGCGCCCCGACTTCGTTTCGCAGCATCTCCGCGGTCGAGTCGTTAGGCGCCAGGACCAGTTCGACGAAAAGCTTTCGCGCCTCGCCGGTGGAAAGCAGCGCCACCTCCGGCAACGTCCGCGCAATTTCCCGCGTCCCGTTTCGGGCCGGGGAAACGATGCGGTAATTCAGCGTCTCGGGCTGGAATCGCCCGCCTTGGCACTTCGGGCAGGTCGTGTAAGCGCGGTAGCGGCTGAGTAAAACGCGCACGTGCATTTTGTAGGTCTTGCTTTCGAGCCATTTGAAAAATCCGCGGACGCCGTACCAACGATCGTTCTCCGCCAGCTCCTCCACGTCGGTGTCCTCGTCCCGCGCCTCGCCGTTGATGACGAAATCCTGGTCGGCCTTCGGCAAATCCTCGAATGGAATGCGAACATCGATCTCATCCCGCGCGCAGGCTCGCATCAAATCGCGTTGCGATTCGCCCATCTCTTCCCCGCGGAAAACGCGCACCGCGCCTTGCGCGATCGAGAGCGAGCGGTCCGGGATCGCCTTGTTCAGGTCGATCGCGATCGTGCGTCCGAAGCCGCGGCATTCCGGGCAGGCGCCGAGTGGATTGTTGAAGCTGAAAAGGCCCGGCGTCGGGGGCCGAATATCGAGATCGCAATGGGCGCAGTGCCATCCGGTGGAGAAAGGATGAGGGGCGAGAGCGGAAGCGCCAGAGCCGACGGGAATGACGTTGATCTTGTCTTTGCCGAAACGAAGGGCCGTTTCGATCGCTTCAATCAAACGCGGCCGGTTCGAGTCCGAAATGGTGATGCGGTCCTGGATGACCTGGACGCGTGCACCGAGGCGTTTGATCTTCTTGTCGGTATCGACGCGGATGATCTCGTTGTCGATCCAGACGCGGAGATAACCTTGCTGCTGGATGAAATCGAAGAAGGACCGCGGCTCGGTCTTCGCCGGCACCGCGACCCAGAAAGTGAGGAGCACGGTGGCGTCGCTCTTCCCGTAAAGCGCCATTACTTCATCGGCGATCGATTGCGCCGTCTCGGGACGAATTTCGCGGCCGCAGTTTGGGCAAAAGGCGCGCGCGATCCGCGGCATGAGGAGCTTCAAGTAATCGTTGATCTCCGTCATCGTGCCGACCGTTGAGCGCGAGCTTTTCACCGGATTTGCCTGCTCGATCGCGATGGCGGGCGGGATGCCGCGAATTTCGTCGACGCGCGGCTTGTCCATCCGGTCGAGAAATTGCCGCATGTATGGACTGAATGTTTCGACGTAGCGGCGCTGCCCTTCCGCGTAAATCGTATCGAAGGCCAGGCTCGATTTGCCGCTGCCGCTGGGCCCGGTGATGACGGTCAGTTTGCCGAGCGGAAGATCTAGATCGATCCCCTTAAGATTGTTCTGGCGGGCCCCACGAATTTCGACGCAGCCGCGATCAGGCGGCGCGGTCACGCATGTTTTTTCGGCGGTCGTCGAACCCACCGGAGACTATCCGATTGCGCGGACGCGTTCGCAAATTTTCGAGCGAAATCATCCCGCGAAACGCTTCCCCACCTTCTCCCGCTCCGCCAGCAGGCGGTCTGGCATATCGGGTTTGAGCGTCCCGAAAAATTTTGCCTGCCCTTCAAGCTCGGTTTTCCATTCTTCCCGTTTCACGGAGAGCAATTCGCGTAACTGTTCCTGCGAGACGCCGTCCATTTCATCGACGTCGAGATCCTGCGGTCGCGGTATGTGCCCGATCGGCGATCCATCGGCGCCGGCTTTGCCTTCACAACGTCCGATGATCCACTGGAGCACCCGCATGTTGTCGCCGAAGCCGGGCCAGAGAAATTTTCCGTCCGCGCTTTTCCGGAACCAATTCACGTTGAAGATCAGCGGCGGATTTTTGAGGCGCGGGCCGATCTCGAGCCAGTGGCGGAAATAATTGCCCATGCTGTAACCGCAAAACGGAAGCATCGCCATCGGATCGCGCCGGACCTGGCCGACCGCGCCCGTCGCCGCTGCCGTCGTCTCCGAGGCCATCGTCGCGCCGACATAGACGCCATGGACCCAGTCGAGCGCCTGGAACACCAGCGGCATCGTGTCGCTTCTCCGTCCACCGAAGATAATCGCGCTGATCGGCACGCCCTCGCCTTTTTCCACGTCGGGATCGAGCACCGGATTGTTGCGCATCGGCACGGCGAACCGGCTGTTCGGATGCGCCGCTTTCTCCTTTGAATCCGGCGTCCAGTCGTGGCCACGCCAATCGATCGCCCGAGCGGGCGGCGCGCCGTCCTTGCCTTCCCACCAGACATCGCCATCGTCGGTCAGCGCGACATTCGTATAGAGGGTGTCGCGCTCGATCGCCTTCATCGCGTTCGGATTCGACTTGTAACTGGTCCCGGGCACCACGCCGAAATAGCCGTTCTCCGGATTTACCGCGTAGAGCCGGCCATCCTTGCCGATCTGCATCCACGCGATGTCGTCGCCGACCGTCGTAACCTTCCAGCCTTTGAAATGCGGCGGCGGAATCAGCATTGCGAAATTCGTTTTGCCGCAGGCACTCGGGAACGCCGCGACTACGTAATGTTTTCGGCCGTCGGGCGCTTCCACGCCGAGGATGAGCATGTGCTCCGCGAGCCAGCCTTGCTTTCTCGCGAGGTAGGAGCCAATCCGGAGGGCGAGACATTTCTTGCTCAACAAAACGTTGCCGCCGTAGCCAGAGCCGACCGAGATGATCGCGTTGTCCTGCGGAAAATGGCAGATGAGGCGGC
>JALYIN010000519.1 GCA_030775765.1 Verrucomicrobiota bacterium | reverse complement strand
GGCCAGGGTCGCTACTGTCCTTTTCCGAAAGTAGCAGGTAGGCATTCAGAACCTTTGATTGCCCTTGGTTGTAAAGTAATCGTTGAACGCCTGCATGTTCGCCAGGTTTTGCTGGACCTTGTTTGATCTGGGCGGGGGTAGGGGCGCCGTTAGACATAATGAACTCCTTCCGGGTTGATGAGATTCTTGGGGATAGAAAGGGTGGGAAGATCGGCAGGAAGCGGGGTTGGGGAACCTGATCGTAATCAGGTCACGTCGGCATTGGAAACGATCATCGGCCCGCCCTGCAAGACTATTTCGCAGGCAGCTGAATGCGCCGAAGCAGGGTGCGAAACCCGACGGCGATTTTCCCGAGACGCGCTCCCGGTTTCTGGACTGGGGTGCAGAAGGATCAGCGAAAACTAACTCGCGCGCCGCTGACCGAACGGACAGCGGGCCCGCGGCAAGATCAACTGCCAGATTCGACCTGGGTCGTAACGTTAGGTTCAGTGTTGGCGAACGGCGTGGGAACGCGAAGATGCGCGAACTGCCAGATGCCGACAACTGCGCTCAGGACGAGCAGGCCGTAGATGAAGGTCTCGAAAAGACCGCGTTCCTTTTCTTCCGACTGCACGAGCATCGCGTAGGTCGACTTCCGAACCGGCTTGAGGGAGTTGTTTGTTTTCATATGATTGCACTCTCCTAATGCAATGGCCGTGCCACGGGCTAAACCAAAGTCTCAGTCCGCTCGATTTCAGCGACTTAGAGATGAACTGCAATCTCGCGAGGAGCGGGAGGTATTCCGTCGACGGGATCAGGCCGTTCCGATTCTGGGACGGCAATTCTGTAGCGGCGCGCTACTTCTCGTCACTCTTCTTGGACTTCTTTTCGGGCTTCGGCTCCGAATCCGTCGCGGGCTTTTTGCCCTTGGCCTTTTTGCCCTTTTCTTCGGTTTCCGGTTCTTCGAGGACCAGCGGCGAATCAACCCATTCGATAAACGCGACCGGCGCCGAATCGCTCTTCCGCGCACCGAGCTTCACGATCCGCGTGTATCCGCCCTTTCGATCCGCGGATCGTGGCGCGATATCGTCGAACAATTTTTTCACGGCACCTTTTTGGCGGAGCACGGCTAGCGCGGTGCGCCGGGCATGGAGCGAACCTTTTTTCCCGAGCGTCACCATCTTTTCGGCGAGCGGGCGGACGGCCTTCGCCTTGGCCAGAGTGGTCTTGATGCGCTGATGCTCAATCAAGCTGCAAACCTGGTTCGCCAGGAGTGCTTTCCGGTGCTCCGCCGTGCGGCCGAGTTTGACGGTTTTCTTTTGATGTCTCATGGGTTCGTCCTCGCGGCAGACTCTGGCCTAACGACCGATTACTTCTCTTCTTCCGTCGCGCCATTGCTGCTGGCGCCATCCACGGAGGCCGGCGTTTCCACCAGGCCCGGATCGAATTTCATTCCAAGGCCGAGCTGCAACTGCTGGAGCTTGTCCTTGATTTCGTTGAGCGATTTCTTGCCGAAGTTCCGATACTTGAGCATCTCGGCCTCGGTCTTCTGGGCGAGCTGGCCGACGGTGGTGATGTTGGCGTTGTTCAGGCAGTTCGCCGCGCGCACGCTCAACTCGATCTCGTTGACGCTCATGTTGAGCAGCTTCTTCAGCTTCATGTTTTCCTCGCTGACACCGGCCGGTGTTTCGTCGAACTCGATCACGTCTTCGTTGAAGTTCACAAACACATCGAGGTGATGGCGCAGGATCGCGGAGGCCTGGAGCAGCGCGTCGTCCGGAGTGAGGCGGCCGTCGGTCCAGACCTCGAGGATGAGCTTGTCGTAATCGGTCCGCTGACCGACGCGGGTGTTTTCCACCGCGTATTTCACACGAGTCACCGGCGAAAAAATCGAATCGATCGGGATGAGGCCGATCGGCTGGTCGGGCCGCTTGTTTTCATCGCCGGTGGCAAAGCCGCGACCGACGCGCACTTCGAGTTCGGCGTCGAACTTATGCTTCTTGTCCATCGTGCAGATGAGCTGCTTGGGATTCAGGACTTCGTAGCCCTGGACGAGCTGGATATCGTCGGCGGTAACTTCGCCTTCCTTGTTGACCGAAAGCGAGAGCTTGCGCGGCTCGTGCTCGCTCGCCTTGAACTTGATCCGCTTCAGGTTGAGAACGATGTCGGTCACGTCCTCGACCACGCCCGGCAGGGTGGCGAACTCGTGCTGCGCGCCGGTGATCTTAATCGCGGTGATGGCAGCGCCTTCCAGGGAAGAAAGCAGGACTCGGCGAAGCGAGTTGCCGACCGTGTGGCCGTAGCCGGCCTCAAAGGGTTCCGCGACGAATCGCGCGTAGGTTTCCGTGGCGCCGTTCTCGTCTTTGACGAGGGTCTTCGGCATTTCAAAACGACCGTAATGAACTGGCATATGCTAATTTTCGATGTTAAATCGAAATTCCTCCAAGCACCGGGTTACCCCTGACGAGTGCGGCCTCACGTCCAGCGACGGAAACCCAGGGACCAACGGCGCAACTTCAAAAACTCGTTGCGGGACGGGAATGAACACCGGGGGGCCAGCTTTGCAAGCGGCATTTGGACTGCTTTCGGAGATATTCTGTAGCCGCCGCCCTGTGGGCGGCGTGAGGGGCGGCGCCGTCTCTTCTCACGCTTCGCATAGCGAAGCGGCTACAGTTACCCTTCCACGATCTCGTCCGGGAGCTCGTTTGCCGACGGCCCGGTCTTCGGAAAATAGCGGGCTAACAATTCCCCGGCCGATTCTATCCCTTCCACTAACGCGTCAGTGAATTCCTCCCGCAGAAAATGGAGCCGCATCTTCTCGACCAGTTCCTGCCAAAACTGCTCGCCGCATTTCTGGTGAACGCTTTCGTCACCGACCACCGCAAATTTCTGGGCGCGGGGTGCGATGAAGATCAGGATTGCATTCCGTTCCCGCGTTTTGTGCATCCCGAGCTGGACAAATTTATTCTGGGCCCGCTCCAGGGCGTCTTCCTCGAATTTCCCACGCTGCAGGAAAACGCGGATTTGTCCCGAGGTCTTTCCTTCGGCCTCCTTGATGGCGCGAGTGATTCGATCGTGCTCGAGCTCGCGAAGAAATCTGTGGGTACGCATCGGGTTTACCAGCCTCCGCTTGAGCCGCCCCCGCCGAAACTGCCTCCGCCACCGCTAAATCCACTGAACCCGCCCCCGGAGGAAGGACTGGAACCGCTCGACCAGCCACTGCCCCAGCCGCTGCTGATGAAAGGTCCGCCCAGGCCGGTGTAACCGTAGCCGCCCTTCCGTCGCCCGAGCCGGATGATCACCAGCACGACGATCAGCATGACCAAAAATCCAAGCGGGCCGCAACCGGTGGACGCGCCAGACGTTCGTCGTTTTTCCAACGCCGTCTCGCCGTCCCCCTTGTATTCGCCGCGAATCGCCTTGCAGATGAGATCGATCCCTTCCTCTAATCCACCTTCATAATCGCCATTCTTGAAGTGCGGATTTATGTGACGGGAGCGGATGTCGAAGGCGGTTACATCAGGGAGAGTCCCTTCCAACCCATAGCCGACCTGAATCGACATTTTGCGATCGTCGATGAAGACCAGAAGAACGACGCCGTTCCCTCCGCTTTGGGATTTCTGGCCAACGCCCCACGCTTGCGCGATCCGCTGGGCATAATCTTCGATCGAGGAGTCGCTCTGCATTTTCCGAAACACCGCCACCACCACCTGATTCGATGTCTCGCGTTCGAACTGCGCGAGCTTTTCGTTCAGCACGCGCGCTTTCTCCTTCGAAACGACGCTCGCGTAGTCGTTAAAATAGGCGGGCGGCTTCGGCGGAATGACTTCGGCCGCGGCTGCTCGATTTAGGAAAACGGTAGCTAAGATGAGAGCCGCTGGCAGAACGCGCGGCCGAAGAAATCCCAAACCCCAAGCTCCAAATCCCAGGGAAGCAGCAAGCAC
>JALYIN010000518.1 GCA_030775765.1 Verrucomicrobiota bacterium | reverse complement strand
TGCTGTACTCAGGCCAAGCAAGGTCTAGATATTCACGGATTGCCTTGCCGTCCATGGTTTCAATCATCGGTCGAAAATAATGAAGTCTCCCCGTTACGCTCCAATGTTCGCCGAGAATTGCTCCATGCTGGAATTCGTAGCTGAAATAGACAACGTCTGAGTACGTCGCAAGGGACAGGAGCCAGCTGAGTTCTCGCAAAAGATCCTGAACGAACTGCAGGTTGGCTGCGTCGACCTCGCGAACAAAAACGTCAGTTGTCGGATAAAATTGGTCGCGATGATTCGGCACCGATCCGAGGCAATCCGGGCGTTGCACGATTTTGAATTGAAATCCTCGATGATTTATTCGAATCGTATCGAGCCGGCGATGACCGTCGGTCACTGTGTATTCCTCCCCAAGCATCGGGCAATTGGCAAAGTGTGCGACTAACTCGCCCATGATGTTTAACAGCTGAGCTCCACGGCAATGTCAACAAAGAGTCGTCCGAAACTCATACAACGATTCACTGGGCGCGGTGGAAAATCGCGATTGATCGATGCATTGAGGAGTCAGGCCCTCGTCGGTGGTAATCAGACAATCGCTCTGCGATTCGCAAACAAAGCGGTTACCAAAGCTCTGCGTAAAGGCCATAACTTGATCGAGCAAGGAGCCGCCGATAACGATATTTATTTTATTCTCAGCGGCTGCTGTTCGATTGCGGTAAATGAGCGGGAAGTCGCTGTCCGACGTGCGGGCGAACACGTTGGCGAAATGGCGTTGCTCGACACGACTGCGTTGCGGAGTGCAAGTGTGCGTACGACGGAGACCTCCGTCATAGCCAAGGTATCTGAAAAAGCATTTACACGGATCGCAAATCAATACCCGGAAGTTTGGCGGCGAATTGCTTCCATCTTAGCTAATCGACTGCGTGAAAGAAGTAAATTTCACTCAGTCCCCCGCTCACAGTCTGCCATTTTCATAGGTTCATCTAGCGAAGGACTCATGATTGCTGAACACATTAATCGCTACCTGATGCGTTTGCCATTAGTGCCAAGGCTGTGGTCCCAGGGCGTTTTCGAATGCTCAAAAACCACGATCGAAGACCTGATGCAAATCAACAAGGAGGTGGACTTCGCCGTACTCGTTTTGACAGGAGATGACGTTAACGTCTCCAAACGAAAACGAACCGTCTCTCCTCGCGATAACGTAATATTCGAGCTGGGTTTGTTTATGGGGGCATTGAGGCGCGAACGAACGTACATCGTCGCGAATAAGACACTCGATTTGAAAATACCGACCGATCTGCTCGGCGTTACATATTTGCCGTACACCAATAAACGGGGCTGCAGCTTAGCGCGGAACCTCCAGCCGGTACTACGCGCGATTCGGTTGTTAATTCAAAAATACGGACCGATGTGACGGTCACACGAGTATGACGATCAAAGAGATAATCGCGGAAGCTCAGGCGATATTTAGCGCGACGTGGAATATCCGAGAGGGTCGCAAAATTCCCGATACCCCCGACCTGCAGTTAGGAAATGATGGTCTAACGCTGAACGGAGCCGTTCTGTACGCGGACATGGCTGATTCGACCAATCTGGTTGATCGATTCAAACCTTCGTTCGCTGCCGAAATATACAAGACGTACTTACTCGGCGCGTGTCGAATCATTCGGGATAATGGCGGCGAAATCACTGCCTTCGACGGGGACCGCGTCATGGCAGTCTATGTCGGGGAGTACAAAAACACATCTGCCGTGAAGACGGCACTGAAAATTAACGCCTATGTGATCGAGTTGAACGCGCTCATCAAACGAGCATATCCAACAACGTCTTATGTTTTAAGCCAAAGCGTAGGGATTGACTCTAGTGAACTCTTGGTGGCTCGAACCGGTATTCGCAATTCAAACGATCTCGTGTGGGTCGGGCGAGCCGCAAACTATGCTGCGAAGCTTAGCGCATTGGCAGATGCGACATTTCCTACATATATCACTGAGGCGGTCTTCGCCAAATTGGATGATCCCGGCAAGTACGGCGGTCAACCACGGTCGTTGATGTGGGAAAAACGAACTTGGACTGAACGCGGGATAACGGTTTATAGGTCAGCCTGGAGCTGGAAATTTTAGCGGACGTCGTTTCGATCGGCCCGTCTGAATTGGTCCGTCGACTCGTGCCCGAAGGCCTCGAGCTTCGGCCGCGCTACGGGTCGGAAATCATACGCCTGGACAATCATTAAGACAGTTCAGCAAATGCCCGACCGTTTCTTCGGTTTCGTCGCCCATGTTGGAGAGGCGGAAAGTCTGGCCTTTGATCCTGCCGTAGCCGGGGTCGATGACGAGATGGTGGTTTTCGCGGAGATCGCGGGCGAGTTTGGGAACGTCGATGCCGCGGATGTTTTTCACGCAGGTCAGCGTCTTGGAGCGATAGCCGTCCTGAGCGAAGAAATCGAAGCCGCGATCGCGCACCCAATCGTGGACGAGCGCGTTGGTTTTCGCGTGGCGCCCGTAACGATCCGTCAGGCTTTCGGCGAAAATGTCGTCGAGCTTCGACTCGAGGGCGTGGATGTGGCCGATGCTGGGGGTCGTCGGCGTCATATCGTTTTCCTGGTTCTTTTTGAACTCGAGGAAATCGAAGTAGTAGCCGCGATCATTCTGCTTCTCGGCTCGCGCGAAGGCTTTTTCGGAAACGGAAAAAAGAGAAAAACCGGGAGGCAACGCCAGGGCTTTCTGGCTGCCCGTGAGGAGGACATCGATGCCGAGTTCGTCCATCGGGATAGGGACGGCGGAGAACGAAGAGACGGAATCGACGATGAGCAGAACGTCCGGGTATTTTTTTGCAACGGCGCAGATTTCGGTGAGCGAATTCATGACGCCGGTGGAGGTTTCGTTGTGGATCAGGGTGACGGCGTCGAAATCGCCGGTCGCAAGTTTTTCATCGAGCGCGGCGGGATCGATGTGCGTGCCCCAATCGACTTGAAGTGGCTCGGCGGATTTTCCACAGCGGCGGCTGACGTCAAGCCATTTGTCGGAGAAAGCGCCGCACATGCAGTTGAGGACGCGGCGCGAAACCAGATTGCGGATGGCAGCTTCCATCACGCCCCAGGCAGAGGAGGAGGAAAGAAAGACAGGCTGTTTCGTCCCGAACAAAACCTGGAGGCGCGGATGAAGGGAGCGGTAGAGGGCGCGGAAAGCTTCGCTGCGATGGCCGATCATCGGGCGGCGAAACGCGGCCCATGTTTTTTCGGAGACTTCGACTGGGCCAGGAATAAAGAGCTTGTCGTGCGCAGGCATTGGGAAAACGTCGAGCGCCCGACCCTGCTCTGCAAGGCGGCGGGCCGGCGCCGAACCTCCGACGTCAAGGCAGGATGCGTCTCGCTTCTACTGCTCTTTTTTTATGAAGGAGATGTCGCCGCTGCATTCGAGGCGGGCGACTTTGATTTTTGCCAGATCTTCCTCGCCATCCAGACGCAGATCCTCGCGGACATCCTCATCCGCGACTTGGTCTCGGATCATGTTTTGCCGGATAAACTTACCGTCGCGCACGAGCTCATTGGGTTGGCCTTTGATCAGTCGCCGCAAAGCCTCGGACCGGCAGGACGCGAAGGCCAACGCCCGATGCAGGGCGACCAGGACCGCACTGCCACCGAGAGTGGCAAAAAAGGCGGCGCTGCCGTTGATGGCGCGGGCGAGAACGGATGCGAGGATGATGAGGAGTGCTGCGTCGAACGCGCTTTTCTTCGACAGTGAGCGTTTGTCGCCGAGGCGGATAATGGCCAGCGTGAAGATCAGCACGATTACGCCGCGAAGCGAGATTTGGCCGAAGGTCAATTCCTTCGGCTCCACACCAAGACCGAGCAGCGGGCCGATAAAATCCCAGAATGCTTGCATAAATCTAATTGGCATCGCCCGCCACCGTCTAGACGCGCGTATGAAAATGCGGCGTCCCCCGGACCAATCCGATTTCCCGGTGCCATCCGTTATCTTAACAACCACGAAATGCGTCTGGGCGGCGCACAACCGAAAGGATCAAACCATGCCACAGGGAGACAAATCCAGTTACACATCGAAGCAGAAGCGGAAGGCCGGGCATATCGAGGAGGGATACGAGAAGCGCGGCGTCTCGAAGAAAGAAGCCGAGAAGCGCGCGTGGGCGACCGTGAACAAATCGGACAAGGGCGGGAAGAAGAGCGGCTCCGGTCGAGGGAAGAAAAGCAGCAAGGCGTCCTCCCGCAAAGGCGGCAAGAAAGGCGGCAAGAAATCGGGCGGGAAGAAGAAACGCTGATCGGCCAGATGGATTGATAGAATGGGGCAGTGGCGTTGCCGCCCCGTTTCGTTATTCCCATGCCCACCAGAAATCCAGATCTGCACGGGAGCGCTCCGGACAAATCCGAGGTCGCGTTGTTGCTCATCGACGTCATCAACGATCTCAATTTTCCGGAAGCCAACCAGCTCCTGCGTTTCGCCCGGCCGATGGCGAAGAAACTTTCGCGCCTGAAACAGCGCGCGAAGGAAGCCGGCGTCCCGGTTATTTACGTGAACGATAATTTCGGGCGCTGGCGATCCGACTTTCGCAGGCAGGTGCAGCATTGCCTGCGCGATGGCTCGCGCGGTCATGAGATCGTTTCACTCCTCCAACCGGACGAGGACGATTACTTTGTCCTGAAGCCCAAGCACTCCGGCTTTTTCTCAACGACACTCGAAACCCTCCTTCATTACCTTGGGTCGCGGAAACTGATCCTGACCGGCATAGCAGGGAACTTCTGCGTCCTGTTCACGGCGAATGACGCTTACATGCGCGATTACGACTTGATCATTCCTTCCGACTGCACGGTTTCAAATACGGCCGAGGAGAACCGGGAAGCGCTCGCCCTGATGCGGAAGTTTCTGAAGGCCGATACGCGGCCGTCCACGGATCTGCGGCTACCGCGCGCGCGAAAGAAAAAGAGGGCTCGCTAACGGTCGAGCCCCGAAAGGACGGGACGACGGCGTGCCGTCTCCCATGTGCCGGCCCTTGCGCGGGAAACTATCGCGTGGCATAAGAGCAAGCCTCGCGCGCCGGCCCCGGCGGGCGATGTTTCTACTCCGTTAAACATGCCGACGACTCTTTCCACTACCGACACGGCGCCGGAGCGTGACGTATTCTGGGAGCGCTACAAAAAAGAGGTGATGGCGGTGCTAATCCTCGCTCTGCTGGCCGTCGCGGGTTACGGAGGGTATCGACTTTATGCCGACCGGCAGGCGAACGCCGCCGCCGCCATGCTGGCCAGCGCGAAGACCCCGCTCGATTTCCAGAGGGTGATTTCCAATTATCCCGGCACGACCGCTGGGGGATCGGCCTATTTGTTGCTCGCGGACGCGCAGAGAAACGAAAAGAAATTCAGCGAGGCGAACACAACGCTGCAGACTTTTTTGGATAAGCTTCCCAAGCATGAGCTTGCGGGCACGGCGCGGCTAGCCATGGCCGGAAATCTTGAGGCGATGGGCAAAAAGGAAGATGCCCTGACGGCTTATGAGCGCGTGGTCTCGGGCGATCCACATGGGTTCACGGCGCCGATCGCTTTGTATTCCGAAATCCATCTGTTCAAGGAAAAGAAGCAGATCGAGGACGCACGGCGTGTTTGCGAAACGATCAAGTCGCAGTATCCGCAAAGCCGCCTCGTGGCTGATGCCGAGTATCAGCTTCACTTGCTTAAAGTGGACAACGCGCCGGCTGCCCCGCCCGCGCCTCCGCCCACGATCGCAGCGCCTCCACCAGCGGTCAGCTCGGGACCGCCGGCGCCTCAGTCAACCGGACCATCGGCAGCAGCTCCGCCAGCGCCCAAAAAGCCGGAGTAGAGGGATGGTGCAGGCGTGTCGCCTGATCGAGAAAGTTTGCGGCCGGCACGGCCGCCACCACAGAGTAATTATCGCTTCGAGAATTGGAAGCGTTTGCGCGCGCCGGGCTGACCCGATTTCTTGCGTTCTTTCATCCGCGGATCGCGGCGAAGGAGGCCTTCAGCCTTAAGGGTTCCGCGAAGATTCGCATCGACCAGCAACAGGGCCCGCGAAATCGCGAGACGCGCCGCGCCGGCCTGGCCGGTGGCGCCGCCGCCAGTCGTGTTGATGGAAAGATCGTATGAGTTCGCCAGCTTCACCAACTGCAACGGCTGGAGAACCGTGTTCTGGAGCGGGATCGTGGGGAAATAATCCTCAAAGCTCTTGCCGTTGATGTCGATCTTGCCGCTTCCGGCCGTCATCCGGATACGCGCGACGGAAGTTTTGCGGCGGCCGGTGGCGATGAATTCCTGAGTTTGGGCCATGGGAAAAGTCCTAGAGTGAAACGGTCGCTGGCTGCTGGGCCGCGTGCGGATGGAGATCGCCGCGATACACTTTCAATTTCCGGTAGACCGCGCGGCCGAGTTTGTTATGCGGAATCATCCCGCGGATGGCGTGCTCAACGAGCAATTCTGGATGCCGCGCCCGACGTGCCTTGGCGTTTTCGGTTTTGTGGCCGCCGACGAAACCCGAAAAGCTCATGAAGGATTTCTGGTCCTCCTTCTTTCCGCTCAGCCGCACTTTTTCGGCGTTGATGACGACCACGAAATCGCCGGTATCGACGTGCGTCGTGTAGATTGCCTTCTCTTTTCCGCGTAAAAGATTGGCCGCCTTCACAGCGACCTGGCCGAGGATCTGGTCCTTGGCGTCAATGATCCACCACTTGCGTGGGACTTCGTTGGCTTTAGCGGAAAACGTCTTCATCGGAGCGGGAAAGGGCCCGGAAACTACCGATGAGGTGGAGGGGTGTCAACTGGATGTTCGAGCGGTGCGCGCTCGAGGGAAGTCCCGTTGGCGGGCGCGGGGAGTGGCACCGCAGGTGCTTATAATTGCCATAATATGCACCTCCGACACTCTGCCGGTTTTTTTCTCTCGGTTGTCTCCGCGTTGCCGGCGTTCGCTGCCGGAAAAGATGACGATGCCACCTCGGGCCGCGCCGTCATTCGCGAAATGAATCTGGCCCGCCAAAACCCCGCGCTCTATGCAACGTTTGTCCAGGAATTGCGAGGCCAAATGAGTGGTAATGTTTTGGTTCTTCCCGGCCGAACGAGAGTCCGCACCAAGGAAGGTACGGCCGCGCTCGACGAGGCGATCCGCTTCCTTCGAAGCGCGCAGCCGTTGTCGCCGCTGGCGTTCTCGCGCGGAATGAGCCGCGCTGCTGCGGACCATTGCGCGGACCAAGCGGATGGCGGGTTCGGGCACGAAGGCCGGGATCGCAGCCATGCGGGCCAGCGGATCGCGCGCTACGGTACTTTTAGCGGCGGCTGGGCTGAAAACATTTCGTACGGGAAATCAACGGCGCGGGATGTGGTGCTCGCGCTGATCATCGACGACGGGTTGCCCGCGCGGAAACATCGCAAGAACATTTTCGATCCGACCCTCAGTTACGCCGGAGCGGCGTTCGGCCGTCATGCGCGGTTCGGCACGATGTGCAGCATGGATTTCGCCGGCGGTTACGCCGAACACGATGGATCCGCCGCCGACACACTGGTTGCGCGAAATTTCTAGTCGGAACGACTACCGGTCCGGCCGTTCGGGCCGCAGCTTGTCCAGGATGGGCTGAATAGACGGATCCGCTTTCAACAGCGCGGGCCGCAAAATTTCGCGAAACTCACGCCGGGCTTGCTTCAGCTTTTCCCGGGCGGCTTGGACTGTGTGGGATCGGCCATGGCTTTCTGGTGTGCGGCGCGCAATCTGGCGCGTTCGTCTTCGGTCAGGCTCGCCAACAAGCGCGCTCGTCGTTCGTTTAGGAATTGGCGAAAGGGTCGGTCCGGTCGATCGGGCGGTTGCTGCGCCAGAACGCCTGGCGCCCATTGCGCCACGCAGGCGAGGGAGGGAACGAGGAGGTAAGTCAGGTTCGCTTTCATCTGTTGATATTGTAAACCACCTCCGCGCCAAAGCTGCGAGGCGAATCAGAAATGGTCGCTGGTCATTTCATTTCGCCAAGAGTAATTTTCCCGCTTTCTCATGGCCCAACAAACTCCCGCTGCCGCCCGGACCGCCATCACTCCGCGGCGCGAAGACGATTTTCCGGAGTGGTACCAGCAGGTCATCCGGGCCGCCGAACTGGCCGAGTCGTCCGAGGTGCGCGGCTGCATGGTCATTCGGCCTTGGGGCTACGGCATTTGGGAAAATATGCAGCGGCAGCTCGACGCGATGTTCAAGGCGACCGGGCATCGGAATGCCTACTTCCCGCTTTTTATTCCACTGAGTTACTTCGAAAAAGAGGCGGCGCACGTCGAAGGCTTCGCCAAGGAATGCGCCGTGGTCACGCACACCCGGCTCGAGGTCAATGCCGAAGGCAAGATGGTGCCGGCCAGCCCGCTCACCGAGCCGCTGGTCGTTCGGCCGACTTCCGAGACAATTATCGGCGCGACCTACGCGAAATGGGTGCAGAGCTATCGCGATTTGCCCATCCTTCTCAATCAGTGGTGCAACGTCGTGCGATGGGAGATGCGTCCGCGCATTTTTTTGCGGACCACTGAGTTCCTCTGGCAGGAAGGCCACACCGTCCACGAGACCGAGGCCGAGGCGCGCGAGGAAACAAAGCGGATGCTCGACGTTTACGAAACGTTCGCGAGGGATCATGTCGCGCTGCCGGTTTTCCACGGTGAGAAATCGGAGAGCGAACGTTTTCCCGGCGCCGTCCAGACGCTCTGCATCGAAGCGATGGTGCAGGACCGGAAAGCGATCCAGGCCGGGACGTCGCACTTCCTCGGGCAGAATTTTTCCCGCGCCAGCGGAATTCAGTTCCAGACGCGCGATGGGAAACAGGAATTTGGCTGGACGACGAGCTGGGGGATGACGACGCGGATGATCGGAACCCTGATCATGACGCACGCCGATGACGATGGACTCGTGCTGCCCCCGCGGATCGCGCCGACGCATGTCGTGATCATACCGATCACGCCGAAGGAAGAAACGCGTGCCGCCGTCCTCGACGCGGCCGAGAAACTGGCCGCGCAGCTCCGGAACGTGCGTTACTTCGACGCACCGGTCGAAGTCGAGGTCGACCGTCGCGATCTCGGCGGCGGCGTTAAGAACTGGGAGTGGATCAAGAAAGGCGTGCCGTTACGGGTCGAGCTCGGGCCGCGCGATCTCGAGTCGAGAAACGTCGCCGTCAGCCGGCGCGATCAACCCGTGAAATCCAAGGAAATCCTCACCACCGAAGAATTCGTCAAACAAGCGGCCTCGTTACTGGAATCGATTCAGGACAATCTGCTGCAGCGCGCGACCGCGTTTCGCGATGCGAACACCAAGCCGATCGATTCGAAAGACGAGTTCTACTCGTATTTCACCGCAAAAAATACTACCAAACCCGAGATTCACGGCGGCTTTGCTCTCACGCACTGGGACGGTTCCCGCGCGGTCGAAGAACAGATCAAGCGCGATCTGAAGGTCACGATCCGCTGCATTCCTTTCGACGATCCCAATAATCCGCCGGAAGCAGGAACGTGCCCCTTCACGGGGAACCCGAGCGCGCGCCGGGTGGTGTGGGCAAAGGCCTACTAATCATTGACTACGGTTGACGCGGAGAAACGGGTCGGGTTAATTCCGAGGGTGGCAAGCGATATCACACTTTACAGCCGGCAATGGTGCTCCTGGTGCATGGATGCCAAGGAGTATCTGACTGAACGCGGCTATGAGTTTAACGAGATCGATGTCGGCAAAGACCGCGAAGCGTACGACGATATGCTCGAGTTATCCGACCAAACCTACGTGCCCACGCTCGTCGCGGGTGACGCGGTGCTCGCCAATTTCGATACTGGGCAGCTGGAGAAATTTCTGAAGCAGCACGGAATCGAGCCTTAATGCTGTTTGGTCTTTTTCTAACGCTGGGTGTTGCAGTCCTCAGCGTCGCTCTGCGCAGCTTCCAGACTTCCTTCGCGCAAAAGGCCGGTGCGATCGGGATTCTCGCATCCACTTTCCTGGCCGTTTATTTCGTTTCCGGCAGCTGGCTGGCCGGGTGGAGCGCCGTGCTGGCCTGGTTCTTCCTGCCCTGGCTCGAAATTCTTACTCGCATTCGCGCGCTGCGCTTGCCGAAGGAAAAAGCGCTGCGGCCGAAGAGCCCGCCTTCGTCCGATGTCTTTCCGACGTTGGAAGAAATCACGAGCGAGATTCAGAACGAGGGTTTCGCCCACGTGAATGACGCGGGCTGGGATTGGGAAGATTACAAACAATTCTTCCGGCTCTTCTACAAGGAAGAGGATCGGGCTCAGGCCACGATTTGCCTGAACGAGCAGCACGACCTGTCGTTTTATTACCTTCGCATTTCCTCCCGCGCGAATGACGGCATCATCTGGACGACGTGGAACTATCCGCTTTCTTATGGATTGAAACTCACGCCGCAGTTCCGGATCAACCGGCAGCGGCCGGACCAGTCGTTCTGGCAGCTGTATCAGAGCCACAAGGAATTCCTGCGGCAGCACCAGGTCGAGACCAGCGTGATCGATCCGCTGGATGAAGATCGTATCCAGCTCGAGGTTGAGAACGATTTGCGCGATCAGATCGCGCACAACATCAAGAAGGGCGTCCTCAAATCGACCCCGGGTGGCGAGGTTAAGTATTCCTGGCGCGGGATGGTTTATCTTTGGTGCCAGTTCCTGCTCGATCTGGTCCGGCTGTAAGAATGACGAAGGCCGAATGACGAATGTCGAAAGAATGACGAAATCCGAAAGAGCGAAACGTGGGGAATTAACGCCAACTTTTCGTCATTCGAGCTTCGTCGTTCACGGCCGGCCTCCGGGCCACCGTTAAATCTTCATAACCTCGGCCTCTTTGCGCTCGAGGTGATCGTCGATGTGCTTGACGGACTTGTCGGTCAGTTTCTGGACATCGATTTCCAAGTCGTTCAGTCCATCTTCCGTCAGCGTCCCTGAAGCTTTCAGCTTCTTCGCATCGTCGAGGGCGGTGCGGCGGTTGGCCCGAACGCGCACCCGCGCTTCCTCGGCCATCTGGCGTAACGATTTCACGAGATCCTTCCGGCGTTCCTCTGAAAGCTCCGGAATCGGCAGCCGAATAATTTTCCCGTCCACCTGGGGCGTGATGCCGATCTTCGATTCCTTGAGCGCTTTCTCGATGTCTTTTACCGTCGCGGCGTCGAACGGTTGCACGACGAGCAAGCGCGGCTCCGGCGTGGTGATGAGGGCGAGCTGCTTCAGCTTCATCGCGGAGCCGTAGGCTTCCACGTCTACGTTCTCCACCAGGTTCGGCGAGGCCTTGCCGGTGCGGACAGCGGAAAACTCGTGGACCATGTGATCCACGCTTTTCTCCATCGACATTTCGGCTTCGAACAAAATTTCTTCAGCGGTCATAAATTTGGCGGGATGGAGTGCAATAGAAACCCGGTGCAGGAGGAATCGCAATCACGAAAATGGTGGATCGCTCGCTCCGCCGCGCGATGGACTCAAATATCGAGCGACGGAGCGCTCCATCCACCCTACTCGGAAACCACGGTGCCGATTTTCTTGCCTAGGACGATGTCGGTGAAATTGCTCGGGGTGTTCATGTCGAACACTACTATCGGGATCCGGTTGTCCATGCAGAGACTGAACGCCGTCGAGTCCATCACCTGGAGCCGCTTGGTAAGGGCCTCAGAAAACGTGAGGCTATCGAAGCGTTTCGCGGTCGGATCGACATTTGGGTCGCGATCATAGACGCCGTCCACTTTTGTCGCTTTCAAAATCACATCCGCGCGAATCTCGCTGGCGCGCAGGGCCGCGGTCGTGTCGGTGGAAAAATATGGGTTTCCGGTGCCCGCGACGAAGATGACCACGCGCCCCAATTCCAAATGCCGGATCGCGCGCCCGAGAATGAATGGCTCCGCGACATTTTTCATTTCAATGGCTGTTTGCACCCGGGTCTCGACGCCGAGCTGGACCAGCGCGCTTTGCAACGCGAGGCCATTGATCACGGTGGCGAGCATGCCCATGTAATCCGCCGTCGTCCGGTCCATCCCGCGATGGTGAGCGGCCAGGCCGCGCCAGATATTGCCGCCGCCGATCACAACCGAAGTCTGGACGCCGAGCGCCTTCACTTCCTTGATTCGCTCGGCAATTTCCCGCACGATTTGCGGCGAGATGTTTTCCTTTGCGCCGCGTTCACGCAAGGATTCGCCGCTCAACTTGAGAACGATGCGCTTGTAGACGGGTGCTGGAGCTTCGCTCTGCATGGCCGGCAATGATCAACAGAACCGCCGAGGGTTGGGAAGAAAAGAATGCAAACTGGAGCCGGCTCGCTCTCGAGCTGGTGGGAGGAGGCGGCGCTTTCGCTCTTCCGGCCCAAGAGGCGGGCCCGCTCCAGAGATCAGGCAAGCCGCACCGGTGCTGCGTACCCGCGCAGGAATTCCGCCGCGCTCATGCGACGTTTTCCTTCGAGCTGCACTTCCTCCAGTCTCACCGCGCCGTCTCTGACGGGGATCACGAGATTCGCCGGATCGGCGCTACACGAGTCAAC
>JALYIN010000517.1 GCA_030775765.1 Verrucomicrobiota bacterium | reverse complement strand
AAATTCCCGCGATCGGCGACACGCCGCAGATTTTCAACGTCGCGTTTCTGAAGGACGCAACGCAGTCGAATGTCGTGCATGGCAGCAAAGCCGTCGGCGAACCGCCGCTGATGCTGGCGATCTCGGTGCGGGAAGCGATCCGCGACGCCGTCGCCGCCTTCGGGAATCCCGGCGGCCAAGTCCCACTCGCTTCACCCGCCACGGGCGAGGCGATCTGCAACGCGATTCGTGACCGCACTTCATCCGGAACCGCGAAAGCACCGCAAGAACTGCGGTAATTCCATGCGCAACATCCAGCACAAACTCAGTGTCGCGCGCGGCGAGACGCCAGCGGAGTTGCTTTTTAAAAACGCGCAACTTGTCAACGTCTTCAGCGGCGAGATTCATGATGCTAACGTGGCGGTCGACGACGGTCGCGTCGTCGGCTTTGGCGATTACGACGCCAAGGAAATTATCGACCTCCAAGGCGCATATCTCGCGCCCAGTTTGATCGATGGACATTTCCACGTCGAAAGCACGATGGTCACGATCCCCGAGTTCTCGCGCGCGGTCGTGCCGCACGGCACGGGAGCGATGGTCATCGATCCGCACGAGTACGCCAACGTCCTGGGCATGGATGGGATCCGTTACGTGCTCGAATCGAGCAAGAATCTGCCGATCGATTTCTTCATCATGCTCCCCTCCTGTGTTCCGGCGACGCACTTGGAAACGGCGGGAGCGCGCTTTACCGCGGACGATCTGCGTTTGATGATCGCGGACGACCGGATCGCCGGCATCGCGGAGCTCATGAATTATCCCGGCGTTTTTCTTGGGATGGAAAGCGAGCTGGCGAAAATCGAAGCGGGCCGCGGCAAAGTGATTGACGGACACGCCCCCGGTCTGCGTGGGAAAAACCTGAACGCCTACGCGCTCGCCGGGGTGCGCTCGGATCACGAGAGCACGGAACTGGAAGAAGCACGCGAAAAGCTGCGGCTCGGATTGCATCTGCTCGTGCGCGAGGGCAGCACGGAACGCAACCTCGAAGACGTTATTGCGCTGGTGACTCCGGAGAACTCGGCCAATTGCTCTTTCGCGACGGACGACAAACTGCCTGGCGATTTAGTGGACGAAGGCCACATCGATCATTCGATCCGAAAAGCTATCGCCCGCGGCGTGGCGCCGATGACAGCCATTCAAATGGGGACGATCAACACCGCGCGTTACTACCGGCTAAAAAACCATGGAGCCATCGCGCCGCGCTACTGGGCGGACTTCATCGTTTTCGATGACCTGACGAAGTTTCAGATCAAACGCGTTTACAAAAAAGGCGCGCTGGTGGCGGAGAACGGGAAATACCTTCGGAAAAAAAGCCCGGTGACGGAACAGCCGCGCAGCACGATGAACCTGAGCTATCGCGCACCCGGGGATTTCGAAGTGCGTGTCCCTCCGGGCGGGAGCGCGAAGAAGATCAGGGTAATCGCGATCGTCCCGCATCAGATCGTCACGAAAGAAGTTCTCGAGACGCCGAGGATTCTCGACGGACAAATTGTTTCCGACATCGAGCGCGACATTCTGAAACTGGTGGTGGTCGAGCGGCACCGGGCGACTGGAAATGTGGGAGTTGGTTTCGTGCGCGGCTTCGGACTCAAGCGCGGCGCGCTCGGCTCCACAGTGGCGCATGATGCGCACAATGTTGTCGTCGTGGGCGTCAACGATTCGGACATCGTTGCCGCGATTAAAGCGCTCGAAACCATGCGCGGCGGTCAGGTCGCCATCGCCGACGGCAATATCGAAGCGGCGTTGCCGTTGCCAGTCGCAGGTCTGGTTTCCGATCAACCGCTCGAAGCCGTCATCGCGACCATGGCGGAATTGAAGACCGCCGCGGCGCGACTCGGCTGTGCGCTCGAAGCGCCTTTCATGTCGCTCTCGTTCCTGACCCTCTCACCTATCCCAGCGTTGAAGTTAACTGACCTGGGCCTGGTCGATGCGGTGAACCTGAAACTGACCACGTTGATCGCAAACTAGAGGAACAGCATGTCCGACTCCGCCGACGAAGGCGCGCAACATGCGCGCTGGATGCACGAAGCCGTCGCGCTCGCCCGCGCCGGGATGCGCATTCACGGCGGCGGTCCGTTTGGCGCGGTCGTTGTGGCCGATGGCGAATTAGTCGGCCGCGGTAGTAACCAGGTCACTCCGACGCTCGATCCCACCGCGCACGCGGAAATCGTCGCCATCCGCGACGCCTGCCGCGCCCTGCAACGCTTCGATCTGCGCGGTTGCGTTCTCTACACCAGCTGCGAGCCCTGCCCGATGTGTCTTTCCGCGATCTACTGGGCGAGACTCGATCGCGTTTATTTCGCCTCCACCCGCAAAGAGGCCGCCAGGATCGGCTTCGACGACGATTTCATTTACCAACAAATCCCGCTGGACCTCGCCGCCAGATCGTTGCCGATGCAACAACTCCCCTCCACCGCCGCGGCCGATCTCTTCAGCGAGTGGGCCGCCAAGCCCGACAAGGTTCGGTACTAACTACCATTCACCGCTTGGCCAGCGCTCCCATGCGAGACCTGTAGCGGCGGCCGTGTCGGCCGCAAGCTTCTCTCCAGATGCAGGCGACACGCCTGCCACTACAGCGAGATTGGACATCCGGGATTCGGCATTCGCCACTGGCATCCCGCTCCAGTTTAGCTAGTGTGTTTATCCCGTGAACGACACGTCCACCACATCGGAGACCGACGCCGCGAACAGCAAGGAAGATCCCACCGCGCTCCGCGCATCTTCCGCTGCTCCATCCGCCG
>JALYIN010000516.1 GCA_030775765.1 Verrucomicrobiota bacterium | reverse complement strand
GTCTGGCCGTGTTCGACCAGGCGATCCCAGATTGTCGGCAAACCAGAAAGCACCGACGAGTTATCGAGCCGGTCCGTTTGGCCGGCGTGCATGTAGATCCGGTTCGGCCGGGTCTCCGCCAGGATGGAAGCGAAGTAGTTGTCGCATACGGTCCACGCCGGTGCTGCACCCCCGAGAAACGGGACATCGGTCTGAGCGTAGTACCCAATGGCGAAAATATCGTTCGCCTGGTTGGGGGTGCCGCTTGAAGAATTGGAGCCGTTGAGCAGCCAGCCATTCGCGGCGCCGCCGTTGAATTGCACCCGTCCATCCGAATAGGTGTGGCCGGGATCGAGAAAGGCGCAGCCCTGGTAATCCGTCAGGTGGTAGGTGGAATGCGGGGTTCCTGAGGTCTCGTTATAGGTCAGGCCGGCCTGTTGTCCGTTCGCACCGGCGAGCCAGCCGAGGATATGATCGAACGAGCGATTCTCCATGGTTACCACGACCACATGCTCGATCCCGGAACGATCGGGCGTGGGAAGTGCAGGCGTCTGGCCTTGTCCCGGCGGCGCACTCAGGAAGAGCGCGAGGAACAGGCAGGAAGGAAAAAAGCGCCTAATCATGTCAATCGAGATCATAGATCTCAACCAATCCAATTCCGGTAGTGCCGTTCACGCCGCGGACGATCGCAGTGTAGTTAGCGGGCGGCAGAGCGAGGAGAATGGCCGATTCCTTGTCGTTGGTAGGAGCCAGCTTGCTGTCGATGATAGCTTGTTTATGCGGGCTATTGATCCAGTTATCGTTGCTATCGAGCAGGCTCCCCTGCGAGTCACGGAACTCCAGGGTCGGATCGGCTAGCGCGCCCACCACGGGCGGCGTGGCCATGGCCAGCGAAGGTCCAATGGCGCGCACGAGTATCCTCGTGTTCTGGGTTCCACCCACGATGAAGCCGCCGATCATCACGTCATCACCTGTCTTGACGTTTCCGCGCGTGGCCAGATTAAGGAGGCGCCCCACGGCATTGCGATCAAGATCGTAGACCTCAACCAGGCCCACGCCGACCGTGCCGCCGGCACCTGCTACAATCGCCGTGTAATTCCCTTCCGGCAAAGTCGCTACGATGGCGGATTCACGCGGGTCGCTCGGCGGGACTCCGCTATTAATGATTTCCTGCTGCTGCGGGCTCGTGACCCAGTCGTCGTTCGAGGTGATCAGGGAGCCCCCAGCGCCGCGCAACTCAAGAGTGGGATTGTCGAGGGCGTTAACGACTCCGGCCTGACGGAGCGAAGGTCCGATGGCGCGAATGATCACTTTCTTCGATCCGCCGCGGATGATGAAACCGCCGATAAGAACGTTGTCGCCCGTTTCCACCCGCATTCGAGTAGCGCTATTCAAAAGCGTATGGGGTGGAGTCACGGTCGGAAGCGTGGCCGAGGAGACGAAGCGGGTGACGGCTCCAAATGTATCCATTTGGAAACCGCTCCCTGCGGGACCAGCTTGCGTAGCAGTGACGTCGCCGAAGTTATAAACGCGCGACGTGCTATCGCCGCCGGTGCTGGCCGCATCGATCTGTTGATCATTTGCCGGATCGTGTGTAGCGCCCGAGGCGTTCCGAATATCGAGAAGCAGGTTGCCTTTCGCCGGATCGTAACGGAACGGCGCGGTGAAGGTAATGACCAGGTCGAAGGCTTGGGGACCGTCGGCCGGCCCGGAAACCGAGGTCGCGAATTGCACCGACGCTGAGGGGAATACGACGGTATCGTCTGCCCCCACGTTGCTCGAGAAGGTGGTGCTAAGACCGTCTGGAGTTTTCGCGGTGGTCGACAGGTTAACCTGCAAGTTGCTGATGCTTGCCGTGAAAGGAATACCTGGCGAGTGCACTCGAAAAGCGACCTGGGTGATGTATTCGCCGGCGGCAGCGAAAGCCGAGAATTGTGACTTATCGTAGACTTGCTGGTAGCGGAGCGGTTGGCTGGAGAGAATCGGAAAAAGATTTCCGGTGTCGCCCTGGACGGTCCGCAACGCGTTCGGCGCCACGACGTCGGCCGCGCGGCCAGGGTTAGAGAACAACGCAATGACGGCCGCGCAAATTAGAGTTCCGTGACACCGCGAGAAGAGCATCAGTGCTCAAGAATCGCCGCCACTCGCCTCAATGGTTGTGCTAAAGCTGTGAGCGAAAGGGAAGCATCAGCCATTCTGAAGTTCGCTCCCACCACGTGCGCTTCTTGAAATCTTCCAAGGTGTATTCGCGCGACTCGCGCAGATCTTTTTCGAAGACTGCTTCCGCTTCGTGGCCGAATTTTTCGTCGTAGACGACTATGTCCAGCTCCTCGTTTATTTCCGAGGAGCGCGAATCGAGATTCGATGAACCGAACATGGAGAAGAGGCCGTCGATCACCATCGACTTGGTGTGGATCATCGTCGTTTGGTATTCAAAGATCTTGACGCCGCCCTCCAGCATTCGTCCATAGGCGGCACGCCCTGCCGATTTCGTCATCGGCTGATCGTTGTTTGCTCCGGGCAGCAGGAGCCGGACGTCCACTCCGCGTTTGACCGCTTTAACGAGAAGCTCCACGTGATCGTCGGTCGGCGTGCAGTAAGGGTTGGTGATCCAGATCCGTTTCTCCGCCGCCGCAAAAGCGGTCGCCTGGAGAAGCGGAGTCGGCGCCATCGAGAATGAGTGGGAGGCGATGAGTTGCGCTTTAAGAGCGCCGGCGGCAGGCAACGGAGGAAACTGGCCCGCACCGCTCAAGGTCTCGCCAAAGGTCTTCACCCAATGTTCTTCAAAGGCCCACTGGAGCTTTCCCACGAGCGGTCCTTCGATCCGGACCTGCGTATCCCGCCAGTGATATTTGTCCTGGGCGTGTCCTCCCCATTTCCTGGAAAATCCGGCCGAGCCGGTGAACGCGACCCTGCCGTCCACGACGAGGACGCGCCGATGCGATCGGCGATTGGTGCGATCGATCCGCAGGGAAAGAGTGGGATGATAATAGGCAAACTTGCAGCCGGCATCCTGCATCATCCGAACATCCGAGTTGTCGAGGCTCCAACCCGAGCCGATGCCGTCGAGCAGAACGCGGACTTCCACCCCCGCCCGGGCGCGTTCGCAAAAAGCATCGCGAAACTGCCGTCCGATCTCATCCGAATGCAGAATGTAAGTCGCGAAGTTAACCGTCCGCTTCGCGGACCCGATCGCCTTGAGCATCGCTGGAAAATACTCGTCGCCGTTAGCCATTAACTCGATCTTGTTGCCGCCCATCGGCACCGGATCGGAGAGCGCCAAGGCGGAACCGAAAAACTCGGCGTCGGCCACGGAGTAACTATGTTCAAGATGATACTCGAGAGTGTGCCGGCGGATGAAAAAGAGGCAGAAGATCAGGACGACAACGAGAAACCCAACGCTCAGGCCGATCCATTCCGCTAAGGCAAACCGCCACCACTGTTGATGGAGCCAGTGCGACGAACGCGCGCGTTTCTTGGGCATGGTTGCCGAATACCAGACTGAATCGGTCTGGACCACCCAAACGAGTGGGTTTGCCCCGCTCGCCGCGAAGGTTTCGCCTAGTGGGCGTTCTTGGCGAAATCCTCCACGGACATTACCACGTCCCGGTCGTCGAACGGAACGTGCGAAGACGAAGAGAACCGGAAAGCGGTGCGGCTGGTTCGGACTTCCTTGATCGTAAAGTGGACGGTCCGCATTCGAATATCGAAAAGAAGGGTCAGACCGACTTTGCGAAAGCGCGCATCAGTTTCCTTGATCCAATCCTTGAAGCGTTCGGCGGTAAACGTGCCCATGTCGCGGGTGAGGACGAGATGGACGAGGTTGCGGATGGCTTCACGCTGCTCCTTGGGCCGGGAATGCATCAGGATCATAGTTGGGACGGAAGCAGAAGCAGTACCTGCCTTCCGAACACAGTCGAGCCAACGCTCAAAGGCGCCTAAATTGACTTCAAGAGGCCGACCTTTACGTTCAGCCCATTGCAAAAGCACTCTGAAAAAACCGAGCGGCGATTCATTAAGCTCATCATCGGCGGAATCGTTGGTTTGTTTCTTTTCATCACCCTCACGGTCGTCGGGGTCCGCCTTTTTCGTCAGTGGCAGGAGCGCCATCTAGTCCGCGTCTCTGCTGCACATCTGAGTGGCGGTGACCTCAAAGCAGCGATGCTGCCGGCCAGGCGGGCCTTGCAAATGAATCCCGAAAATGTAGACGCGGCTCGCCTCATTGCCCAGATCGCCGATCGTGGGGGGGACAAGGTGGCCCTTGATTGGTGGCGTAAGGTGGTCGCGCATCCGCAACACACCACCGACGATGTGCTGGGACTCGTTCGTTCGGCGTTGCGGGTCAACGATCTTGCAACCGCGGAGAGAGCTCTTTCTTCTTTCGATGACGCGGGCAAGCAGACGGCTGGTTATCACGCGGCCTATGGACGTCTCGCCGAAATCAGGAAGAACCCCGCGGAGGCCGAGAGCCATTGGGCGCAGGCCAGCGCCATCGCCCCGGATAATCTTAGTTATCAATTCCAGCTAGCGTTGATTCGCCTGGGATCGAACGACTCCGGGAAGCGGCAGGCGTCTCTGGAAGTCCTCGAGCGATTAAGGGCCGATCCGAAGCAACGCGCGGGGGCCACGCGCGCGTTGATCATCGATGGGGTCGCCCATCGTGAAGACGTCAAACGCATGCAGGCGCTCGCCGCCGAACTCCAAGGATATTCGGAATCGACTCTCGCGGACAGGATTCTTTATCTCGAGATTCTGCGACAGCTTCGCGATCCCGCTTTGGAGGAATACCTGGGAAAACTGGAGCGCGAAGCGGTCTCCCATCCGGTCGATCTGGCCAGTTTGTTTTCCTGGATGAGCGGGAACGAAACCGCCTCTGCCGGGATAGAGTTTGCCAAGACTTTGCCGGCGGAATCTCGGGAGAAATGGCCGGTCCCGCCTGCCATAGCCGCGCTCTATTCCAGCGCGAAAGATTGGAACGGCCTCGAAAAGGTGACGCGAAATGCGAAATGGGAGTCTCACGATTTTCTCCGTCGCGCTTTTCTCGCCCGCGCGTTGCGTGGCCAGGGTAAGCAGCTTCCCTCAGAGCAAGAGTGGGTCGCTGCTCAAAAGGACGCTTCCACCCAGCCCCAGTCTCTTTTGATGCTGGCGCGCACTGTGGCTTTGTGGGGGTGGGAAAGCGAAACCGCTGACCTGCTTTGGATTCTGGCAAAAAGTGATGACACCAAGATGGAAGCGCTCCAGACGCTCTATCAACACTACTCAGAGAAGGGCGATACCTCCGGCCTTTACCGCACCCTCCTGCGGCTCGTTGAGAGCCTGCCGAACGATTTGGTTCTCCAAAACAACTTGGCTCAGGTTTCCCTGCTACTCGGAGCGGACGTGGAGCGCGCTCGAAAAATCGCCGCGGAGCTCGTGGGTAAGGATCCTTCAAACGCTTCGTTCCTATCGACCTACGCCTTCTCCCTTTATGCCAAAGGCGATATAAAAGGAGCTCTGGAAGCGATGGATAGACTGACGCCGGATCAGCTGCGCGACCCATCGTTGTCGGCCTATTATGGTATCGTTCTGGCCGCGGCCGGCCAAAAGGAGAAAGCGCGGGAATATCTTCGCCGGGCTAGCGAGGCAAAGCTGCTCCCCGAAGAAAAAGTTTTAGTTGCCAAGTCCCAGAGCGGACTGAACTGAGCGGACAGGTCGCGCCAACAAAAAAACGAAGCGGCCGTCTCCTTTCGAAGACGGCCGCCCCAGACAAACAAGAAAACCAACCTTACCCGATCGACGCCGTGTTCTGCGCCGCGCGACGGCGACGAAGAATCTGCGTGAAAGAGACGGCGGCGATCAATCCAACGACCGGGAAGAGAGCACTCATTTCCGGCACAGGCGTTACCGTTGCCCGGAACGCGACCGGCAGAACGTCAAACGTCCCTGCGGCAACCGAGATGAACTGGAAAGTGTTGGTGACGGAAACGAATTGATCATCGAAGGCGCTTCCAAAAGCACCACCAATCTGGGTTCCGAGCTGGCCCTGGGTGTTCGATCCAAACAGCAAGAACGATTCTCCGGCCTGGAGGCTGCCGACCGATATCTGGAAGTCGGAAAATCCCTGGCCAAGAATCGAACGCAGATCCAGCTGGATATAATTCGAGGGCGTGCCCCCGCTTGTTTGTAGTTCATTATTCGGCGTATCGGTTAACCCGAGACCGTGTTCCGAGCCGCCGCCGATCGGTCCCCCGCTTTTGAAAAACAAATCGTGAGGCGTGTCCGGTCCCCCGACATTGTCGTATCCGCTCGCGGTGATCGTGTATCCGGATTGAGTAAGAGTTAGCGACGAAGAGCCGACGGGACCATTGGTATTATTAGGGTTTAGCTCCCAGGTAACGACAGTGGCCCAGGCCGAAGTAGCGGTTAATGCGGCGATGCTGCAGAACGTGCGAAGCAGGCGATTAGTTTTCATTTTATTTTCGTTTTTTTTGGCGGTTTGGCCGAGCGTTTATTCGTTAACTCTCAGCCGGGTTTCTCGTGATGTTTTCCATAATTGTCAGAATTGAGTCGCAACGTCAATAATTATTTTTGTACCCCGACGAGAAATTTCTATCAGGGGGCATATCCCGGGGCAACAAAATTTTCGCTGGGACGCCGGGTCTGGGCCGAGCCAGGCTGCTCGCGGAAGCAACATTTGAAACTCGACGCCCGTCCTGAAACGGTCGCTGAGGAGGAAATCGGGGGCGACCGGATGTTTTCAGGCTCAGTTGCCGAAGGAGATCAGACACTTCTGAGCTCCGGCTTCGTCGAACCTAGCCCCCAGGGGCAAGGGCGCATGACTCTCCGGTGCTACTGGCTTCCGCGGAGGGCGCGGCGACGTGCTGCATTGGGACTAGGCAGATCGCGAGCGCTGTGAGGCCGGCCCAATTCCGCCTGATTCCCCGTGTGGGTGAAATCCTGTGTCCCAATCGTCACCGCGCCTCCGGAAGGGAAGCGGTAAAAGAAGCCAGGGCAGTAGCCAGTTGTTGGTTGTTCGCGTAGAAAAAACTCAATTGGTTCACGACTGTCCGGCTGTCGTCGCGAAAGTCTGCTGGATCGAGAAATTCTGGGAGACGGGTCCCCCGCCAACAAGATCCAGGGATTGGCTCCCGCTTTGCGGCGCGTGGACTGGCCCGTACAAATCAACACTATGGCTGAAAGTCCAGCCTGGAACGGAATCGCCCAGGGCAATATAGGCCAGGTCTTCCGACGCGTAGTAGTTCGCGTAGGGGCGCCGATCGTTTTGCCCGAAGTCCCCGTTGACTAATAGATTCTGAGCAAAGGTTTCATGCCGGCAGGCGATCGTCAAAAGGCGAAGAGAGGGAACGTCCGCTTCCTGGAAGTCACTAGCGTTATTTTGCGCAACGAGACAAATGGAGCATGGAGTCTCACAGATTCTGCCAGCTAAAGAGGCTGCGTTGAAATTCTTTCTGCAGTCCCTCGAAATCCGCGGTGCGACAGACAAGCTGAAAGCGAATTTGATCGGTGGCGCGGTTTACAAAGAGGAGAAAGCCCGTATAGGTTTCTCCGTAGAAGTTATAGCTCCAGGACGCCCGAAAGGTTTCTTTCCCCGCAAAGAGGAACGGGTTTGTTTCCTGTGAAATCAGAGTGACATCCGTGCTCCCGGCTGGCATCGATCTTAACGCTTCGGCCGCCAGCAACTTTGTCGTCTTCTCATCAAATCGGGGCGCAACCCCCAGGACAGACTTCGTTATGGAGGCTTCGGCCTGCGCCTTTTGGCGTGGGTGTAAAACCAACTTTGTGGCGTTTCCCGAGTAATCCCAATCTCGCGGTGGGATGTAGGTGACGTCTTTTCCTGACTCAAGAAACACTAGTTTTCGAACCTTGAATCCCTCCGAGTTGTATTCTGAAAGCTTCGGGGTTAGGTCCAAGTCAGCGCGCGCAACACCAGCGCAAAGCAGACCAGCAAAAGCGATAATCAAGGCATGAACCATCGGCTTTTAATATAGTTGTAGAGCATTAGCGTTCCCGGAGGCGTGTGGGTGTTGAAGTCCGTGTCAAAATACCACCGACGAAGCGGCGGACTATAAACGGCAGAATCCCAGGTGCCGACCGCTTGTTTGCTGTTGTAGAGTTCAACCATCGACCCGTAATAGGTGAACGTCTGGTTGTTCCAATTCTCCAGGAAGCGCGGAAAATTCTCTGCTCCGCCTGAATAATGGCAATTCGCGGTCGGAACGATACCGGACACAATGGCCGTGTTCACCGTGGTGTTGCTCGCGGCGGAATTATTCGCATTCGTGTCTACCCAAGCGTTTGAGAGAATGTTTACGGCATCGGCAATCACCGAAGCTGGCCTTAAACCCTTGTTGTAACCCGCCACGGTCGGGTTAAGCGGATCTCCATTGTTGGAGGGGACGATGCCACTGCCCGTGTTGTAGTCTCCCTGGATATACACTGGGTTGGCGCTCGCGACAGTCAGGCCGCCGTTTGGAAGGACGTTTCCGCCCTTAAGCCTGATTCCGCGGCGAGTTGTCGGGGTGTAGCTGGTATCCGTGATATATACCACGCCATTCCAACGAGTGCCCGGAAGCTTATTTGGGGACGAGGGGACATCATTCAGCCTGAGCAGGAGCTGGTCCACGTGCAGGGTTGTCAGGCGAACTTTCGCAGGAGGGGCGAGTTCCCGGTTGTCGTAAATCTGCTCGCCCGTTGTGAGGACGCCAGGGTAGGTGATCGCTTTATATAACTTCAGATCGTCGCTGCCGGCGGGACTCGAGGCGCTAACCACGGTTCCATCGGCCCTGATCACTGTTAGGCTGCCACTGTTATCGATCAGGATCTTGATTGCCGCTTGATCGTAGTAACGCTGGTTTTGCAGCGGGTCAGAGTACCGCACGCCGGTGGAAGGATTGATAACCGGAATGTCTATCAATTCATGATAACTGTCGTTATTCGGGTTGGTATCTGTGGTGTTAAAGATACGCGAGGAATCAAGACCGAAGGGTTGCTTAGCGGGGGCGACATCTGGCGGAGCCAGGAGAAAGAGCGGCGCAGTCGGCGTGTCGGTCCGGCAGTCCCCAGGCATATACTTATTATACCATTTGCCGCCATAGGTAACTTTATCAAAGAACTGGACAGTATTATGCGCGGCATAAAGATCGGAGTTGGTGTGAACCGGTCCGGTAATCTTGAAGAGCGGGCCCGGATGAATCTCGAGCGGGTCCACGTAAAAGATCGCAAAGGCCCAGGGCGATACCTGCTCCTTTTGGAAAACGCGCCGAATTTGGGTTACGATGTCTCCCTTCAACGTCGGCAAGGTCACATCCACGGAAGCGATATAATTATAGGTCGCATTCGTTGGTTGTTGCCCCACGCCCGGAGTCGGTGGCGTATTATCGTCCATTTGCACCAGCTGCGGATCCACCGCCACAATCTTATAGTTTGAAATAGTCTTGGTATTACCCGGGGTATTAACGCTGCGGGTCGCCGTGAAGTTGGGAACATCCGGGAACATGGTTCCCGTGGTCCCTCCGGTCGGAAGAGGAAGAACCGTGGAGTCCGCAAGATCGCTTGTCGTCGGCGCGGTGTTGGATTGTTTTCGGCAGGCTTCGCGCCAATAACCGAACATCAAATCGATCGTCCCGTCCCCGATTGCTACTGCATTCTCGAGCGTATCACTGCGTTGCACGTGGCGGTTGATCGTCTGGGTGTATTCAAAGGACACACCTACCAGGACGAGGAGAGTGGCGAGGATGGACATGACCACCACGATGGCCGATCCCGATTCAATCTGACGGAGCGATAGTTTCATTGTTTTATAGTCATGCGGGTACGAATCGGCACCTGACCATTAAGCAGGATGTTAGCCGACTTAAACCCGCGGTTGCTGAACTTGAGGTCTGACGTGGACAAGTCGATGGCGGAAACGAAGCGGTAATAAAGCGCGCCCGACGCCGTCGGTGGCACGCTGAAAGGGTTCGGGGAAATAATATTCTGGCCCATGACCGAAAAGGTTTTTTTAGTCGTCGGCCCAGTCCAGTGGAGCTCCTGGTTCTGGATGATGTAGGAGCAACGATCGGTGATGAAGCAGGGGATGTTGCCCATGCTCACATCGATGGGCACCGGGACATTGTTTTTCAACGTCAACGTGTAGGACTTGCCATTGTTGGCTACCGATACCGCGGTGATGTCATCTTCAATCGCGTGCCCGGGAATAATCAGGCGCTGGCCGACGGTAATTGTCGGAGGGTTCCATTTAGACGTGGCGATCGTAACGGTGTTTTGGAGGGTCGTTACGCTGCTGATAACCTGGTAAGGACCACTCGCAAAAAGCTGGAAGGCGATTCCCGGGGCGGCGGTCGGGGATGGCGTCGCCGTCGGGGAGGCGTTGGGGTCGGGGGTCGGGGACGGACTCCCGTTAATATCAACCAGCTGTGGCAGTGAAACAGACCCATGCAGGTCCTGGACCATCTGCAGCATGGCCGTGCGGGCCTGCTGGTGAGCTGTATTAACGGCGACGTTTTTCGCTGCCAGAATGGTACCGATATTGAGCAGCGAGTAAATGACTAGCCCCACGACGCCGATGAGCACAGTCGTGAATATTGTCTCTACCAGGGTGGTGCCGCATTTTTGCGAAGATAATCTCATGGGCTTAGATGTCCGAGACGCGAAGCACGCTCATGGTTGTCTTGTAGTCGCGATTGAGGTAAGTGTAAGTGACGGTAACTGTGGCGCGGTACACCGGAATAACCACTCCAGTGGGAGCGTAGGTCGGGCTCACGTCCTCGATCACCGTCTTCATCGTCCCAGAGACGATCACGCCGGTGGCAGGCTCCTTGTAGATTGGGACCGGAGGATCGCCTGGATTAGCGGGGATAGTGTGGGTGCCGACCGTGAGATCGTAGGTCGGGATCTTGCCAGCGCAGATACTGGCGTAATCCTTGGGAACTTGGATCCGGGTGACGCCATCACAATCGGGGGTGGCGTTCATCTTCTGCGGATTGAATGGCTGGTAGGCGAGAAACCGGTCGATTTCGTTTTGGGCCACCGTTTGTGCGCCGGTTGAATTGCGGCTCATGCTGGCGATGGAGTTCGCTTTGGTCAGCGCGGTGAGGGAGCCCGCGACCCCAATTCCGATAAGAGTGACGGCAAAAACGGCCTCAACCAAGGTGAAGCCCGCGGCGAACCGCCCGGCGCGAATATAATGATTATTGAAAATCATACTAAACCTCACAAGCATCGAATGTGCCATCTTCCCCTCTCACTCCGCTTGGTCAGCGAGGGGGGCAGAGGGCAGCTTTCGCCGTGTGCGTGTCGCCTAATTATAGGGCGACCAGAACGTAAAATCGGTCACGTCCGAAAGCGCGGTTTTGGTCGCGGCCGGCACCGAGGGTATATCGTCCACCTTTTGGGGACCGTAGGTGTTCCCGAGGATGTCCTTGCCCGTCAGGTAGAGATTGGTGCCTTTTTTGAGGTAGTTCGTCCAATCGGCAACGTTGATAGGATCGTTTGTCTTCTTGTTGGTTTCGATCGCGTACATGTCGCAGGCGTTATCGATCAGGCGCAAATCGTTTAAGATTCGGCTTGCCTGCGAGCGCTTGCGGGCCCGGAGAAATCCGGGAACAGCGATTGCCGCCAGCGTCGCGATGATTGCCACGACGATCATGATTTCGACGAGGGTGAAAGCTTTAGGAGGCCGACGTTGGAGAAGCATTATAAAAACTTTCTAAGCAAAGAACGTGCCGGTGCGGTCGACGCAAAACGGGATCCATTATTCTTTAAGAAA
>JALYIN010000515.1 GCA_030775765.1 Verrucomicrobiota bacterium | reverse complement strand
CGGGAATACGCGCCGCCGAGATTTACGTTCAAACTCAGCGCGGCGGCATCGCGCTCAACTGAGGTCGAGTTGATCTGAATGGCGAGCGCTTTCTCGTTCCAGTTTTGGGTGCAAACGTAATTCAGCTTCGCGCCGCGACCGACCACGAGGTCGTTCACGCCACAAGCGAATCCAGCGTGGCCGGAATGAGCGGAGCGGAAATGCTCGATCACGGTCACTCTCGCCAGCTCATCGGCGATCAGGAGCGTGTGGGGAAAGACGCTGGCATTGTCGCCGCGGAGCCAGTGGAAAATTTCGATGGGCAGCTCGACCTCCACGCCTTTCGGCACGTATACAAAGGTGCCTGAGGTCACGAACGCTTTGTGCAAGGCGGCGAACTTCGCGGAGCCCAGCGTGGCTGGCTGCGCCATGAAATGCCGGCGAAACAAATCTTCATGCTCGATAATGGCGCGCTCGAGCGGTTTGAGAATAACCCCAGCGGCAAGAAGCTTCTGCGGTAATGGGTCGCGCCGCAGCAATTGGTCGTCCGCGAAGATCAAGCGGCCCGCCACTTCAACGAGACCCGTCGAGCTCTCCAGAATCTCATCGCGCTCCCTCTGGGACAGGGGCGAGCCGAAATTGTAGGGGGAAAGATCGAGTGCATTGACACTCGAAAAGCGCCACGGTTGGTCCTTCCGGTTCGGAGAGGGAAGCCCCTCGAACTTTGCCCAGGCGGCATTCTGCTGATCGCGGAACCATTGCGGCAGGTCGGCCGACCGAGTCTCGAATGGAGCCGACAAGATCGCGCGCTGAAAGGGCGGCGAGTCTATCTCTTCCATGGTTTCGTCGAGGACGGCTGTTTGATTGGTCATACCGTGAAACGCAAACGGCGGCCGCGACCGCCGCCGCTCACCTGTGTCTTGGGGGCGGAACCCTAGCCGACCGAGCCTTCCATCTCAAGCTCGATCAGGCGCTTCAGCTCGACGCTGTATTCCATCGGGAACTGGCGGACGAGATCGTTCACGAAACCGTTCACGCTCAGGCTCATGGCCTGCGCTTTGGTCAGGCCGCGCTGCTGCATGTAAAAGATCTGCTCGGCACTCACCTGGCTGACGCTGGCTTCGTGCTGCACGGAATTACCCGTGCCGCGGACCGTAATGGCCGGGTAGGTGTCGGTGCGGCTGGTCGAGTTGATGAGCAACGCGTCGCATTCCGTGTTGTTCTTGCAGTTCTTGAGATGCTTCGGGATTTGGACGAGCCCGCGATAAGTCGCCCGTCCTTCACCGATACTGATGCTCTTCGAAATGATATTGCTTGTCGTCCCGTCGGCCGCGTGCACCATCTTCGCGCCGGTGTCCTGGTGCTGGCCGTCGCCCGCCAGCGCGATCGAGAGCACTTCGCCCCGGGCGCCGCGGCCTTTCATGATGACGCCGGGATACTTCATCGTCAGGCGCGATCCAATGTTGCAATCGATCCATTTCACTTCGGCGTCCTCATGCGCGAGACCGCGTTTGGTCACGAGGTTGAACACGTTCGACGACCAGTTCTGGACGGTGATGTATTGGATCTTCGCGCCCTTCAGCGCGACCAGCTCGACGACCGCGCTGTGGAGTGTAGCCGTGTTGAATTTCGGCGCCGTGCAGCCTTCCATGTAGGTGAGCTCCGAGCCTTCGTCGCAAATGATGAGCGTCCGCTCGAATTGGCCGAAATTCTCGGCGTTAATCCGGAAGTAGGCTTGCAGCGGATGCTTCACCTTCACGCCAGGCGGGACGTAGATGAAAGAGCCGCCGCTGAAGACGGCGGAGTTCAGCGCGCTGAATTTGTTGTCGCCCGTCGGAATCACTTTCCCGAACCATTTCCGGAAAATTTCCGGGTGATCCTTCAACCCTTCCCGGCTGCCGACAAATATCACTCCCTGTTCGCCGACGGCTTTCTTGATGTTGGAATAGACCGCTTCGCTGTCGAACTGCGCTTCGACGCCGGCCAAGAATTTTCGTTCCTGCTCCGGAATACCGAGCCGCTCGAAGGTCCGTTTCACGTCGTCGGGGACATCCTCCCAATTGCGTTTCGGCTGCACCCCTCCGCTGAGGTAGTAGCGGATGTTCTCGAAAACGATCGCTTCCAGGTCCTTGCTCGCCCAATGCGTCGGCATCGGTTTGCTCAGGAAAGTTTTGTAAGCGTTTAGCCGGAACTCCCGCACCCAATCCGGATCTTCCTTGATGTCCGCGATGTAATGGATCGTTTTTTCCGTCAGGCCGACTCCCGCGTCGTGCGTGTGCGTCTCGGGATAGGCAAAGTTGCCAATGTTCCGCTCGATCTCCAAAGGTGATGTTTCCTTGACCATAAAAATTCTCCGTTAAGCCAATGCCGGTTCGCCCACGTCCGCCGCTTCGTACCGTTCGTAGCCCTTTTCTTCTAATTCGAGCGCCAGCTCTTTCCCGCCGCTTCGAACGATTCGCCCCTGGACCATCACATGAACGTGATCGGGAACGATGTAATCGAGCAGGCGCTGATAATGGGTGATGACGAGAATGCCAATAGTCGGTCCTCGCATAGCGTTGACG
>JALYIN010000514.1 GCA_030775765.1 Verrucomicrobiota bacterium | reverse complement strand
TGCTTTAATCCGGAGAGTTTGCTGGGGGCGACGATTGAACTCGCCGATACAGCCGGCAGGGCCGCGGCTACCGTGCTTTTTAACGAATCGCAATCGCGAATCGTCATTTCGTCCGCACCGACTAACGCCGAGAAGATTACCGCGATGCTCACTTCGAAAAATGTCCCGCACCAGAAACTTGGCGAAGTGCGGCGCGATACGCTTGCGATTACTTTGCCAGACACGGAACTCTCCTGGCCGATCGAGACGATTTACGACGACTGGTTCAACGCGATCCGGCGCGCAGTCGAAAGCGAAGCGGAGCCTGTTCGCAGTCTGTGAACATCCTCGCGATTGATTCGCGTTTCGATTAGCGGATGCTTGCGATACGATGCCGCTCGAACCGTCGATGAACTCCGAACACCCCGCGCTGGCTTATCCCCAGCACGAATGCGGAATCTTTGCGGTTTTCGGTCACGATAACGCGGCGGTGCTCACTTATTACGGGCTCTTTGCGCTTCAGCATCGCGGGCAGGAGAGCGCCGGCATCGTCACCAGCGGAGGAGCGGGGTCGACCTTCCAATTGCATCGCGACATGGGACTCGTGTCCCAGGTTTTCGGCGCGGAGGAACTGGAGCGCCTGAAAGGCACACGCGCGCTCGGGCATGCGCGCTATTCCACGACCGGATCGAGCACGTTGAAAAACGCGCAGCCGTTCGTGGTCGATTGTTTCCGGGGCCAGATCGCGGTGGCCCACAACGGCAACCTGATCAACGCGGCCGTTCTGCGCGACGAATTGGAGCGCAAAGGCTCCATTTTCCAAACCACCGCCGATAGCGAGATCATCCCGCACCTTCTGGCGCAGCCTTCGAAAAACGGCGGCAGCCCCTTGAGCGTGCTCCGCCGTCTGGAGGGCGCTTTCAGCCTTATCATCATGAGCGAGCGCGAAATTATCGGGGTGCGCGATCCGTTCGGCTTTCGCCCGCTCGTCCTCGGCAAGCTCGACGGAGCTTACATTCTCGCCTCGGAGACCTGCGCGTTCGATCTCGTCCACGCGGAATACATCCGTGAGGTGCAACCGGGCGAGGTTGTCATCATCAGCGACGACGGCATTCGCTCCGAGTGGCCGTTCCCGCAGGAACAACAGGCCTTCTGCATGTTCGAGTACGTCTACTTCGCGAGACCGGACAGCATCATCGGGGGCGTGAACGTGGCTAAAGTTCGCACCGAAATGGGACGCGAACTGGCGCGGCGCTTTCCCGCCGCCGCGGACATCGTGGTGCCCGTGCCCGACTCGGGGAACTACGCGGCGCTCGGTTTCGCGCAAGAACTCAACTTGCCCTACGAGCACGCTTTCGTCCGCAACCACTACATCGGGCGCACGTTTCTCCAGCCGAGCCAGCTCATTCGCGATTTCGATGTGCGGGTGAAACTGAACCTGATCAAGGAAGCCGTGGAAGGAAAGCGCGTCGTCGTAGTGGACGACTCGATCGTGCGCGGGACGACCGCGCGCGCCCGGGTGGTGAACTTGCGCGAAGCCGGCGCGAAGGAAGTGCATATGCGCGTGAGTTGTCCGCCGCACCGATTTGCCTGCCATTACGGGATCGATTTTCCCGACCCGGAAAAGTTGATCGCAAACCAGATGCCGATGGATGAGATCTGCAAATACCTCGGCGTGGACAGCCTTGGTTATCTCGACGTGGAAGGGATGGTGCGCGCTACCGGGAAACCTCTGAACGACTTCTGCCTCGCCTGCTTTACCGGGAACTATCCGCTGCCGGTTGATCCCGAGTTGGACAAATACATCATGGAAAAGCGCGAGGGCCGTTCGAAAGCGCTCGCCGCCGAGGAAGCGCATCCGGATCTGTTTGCGAACTTGAAGTAAGTGGCACTGCCGCGTTTGTCATGTTGAGCGAAGTGAAACATCTATGGCTCTCTCTGCTACTCAGCGGCCTGGGGCCGGATATGATCAGAGATTCTTCGCTCCACTCAGAATGACAAAAAACGCTTACGCGCGCGCGGGTGTTGACGTTGATCTGGGGAACCTCGTTAAGCGCCGGATTCAATCACGCGTAAAGGACACGCACGGCCCTGAGGTGCTTAGCAAGGTAGGCGGATTCGGCGGGCTGTTTGCGCCGAACTTCTCCGGGATGCGCGAGCCGGTGCTGGTCGCCAGCGTCGATGGCGTAGGTACGAAGTTAAAGGTCGCCTTCGCTATGAACCGGCATGACACGGTGGGAGCGGATCTCGTGAACCATTGCGTAAACGACATCGGGGTCCTGGGTGCGCGCCCGCTTTTCTTTTTGGACTACATCGGTGCGGAAAGTCTGGAGCCGCGCGTATTCGATCAGTTGCTGGCCGGGTTTGCGAAAGCGTGCCGGGCCGCCGGGTGCGCCCTGATCGGCGGCGAAACGGCGCAGATGCCGGGCATGTACCGCAAAGGCGAGTACGACCTTGCCGGTTGCATCGTCGGGGTGGTGGATCGCGCGAAGATGATCGATGGGAGCAGGATCAAGCGCGGTGATGTTATCCTTGGACTTCCATCCAACGGGCTGCACACCAACGGTTACTCCCTCGCCCGTAAGATTCTCTTCGGAAGGCTCCGCTTAAAACCGGGTTCGAAGCTCCCCGGCCTCAAGCATTCGTTAGGTCAGGAACTTCTTCGTGTGCACAGAAACTACCAGCCACGGATTGCAAAGTTGCCGCCAGGCATGATCCACGGCCTGGCCCACATCACCGGAGGCGGGTTGGTCGACAACCTGCCGCGCGTCCTGCCGGAAAACTGCGACGCCCTCATCGAGACAAAGAGTTGGCGGGTGCCACCGATTTTCGATTTCCTGGAACGGCACGGCAAAATCGATCGCATGGAAATGTATCAGGTCTTCAACATGGGAATCGGGATGGTCGCCATTGTCAGTGAGAACGAATCTGCGAAGGCCGGCCGCATCCTGAAGGCAAAGCGAATTGGCACGATCATGAAAGGAAAAGGGACGACCAGGCTGGTCTTGTAGTCTGGCTAATTGGCGTTTCATGGAAAAGCTCTACATTTGGAAGCATGGAAAAGCGGCGGCTCGGCAAAACCGACATGCAGGTTTCGGTCCTTGGTTTCGGCGGCGCCGAGATTGGTTTCGAGGGCGCAACCGAGGAAACAGTCGGTCGCTTACTTACGGGCGCGCTTGATGCCGGGCTGAATGTAATCGATACCGCCGAGTGCTATGAAGGCAGCGAGGCACTGATCGGGAAGACCGTCGCCGACCGCCGCGCCGACTACTACCTTTTTACCAAGTGCGGTCATCCGCGCGGTGTCGGGAGTGAAGACTGGTCGCCGGCCTCACTCTTGGAAAGTATCGAACGAAGCTTAAGGCTATTGCGCACCGATCGGCTGGATCTCATTCAGCTTCACAGCTGTTCCGAAGCGGTTCTGCGCAAGGGTGATGCGATCACAGCCTTGCAGGCGGCCCGCGAAAAGGGTTATGCGCGTTACCTTGGCTACAGTGGCGACAGCGAGGCGGCGCGGTATGCGGTGGAATGCGGCGCGTTCGATACCTTGCAAACCTCGATCAACATTGCGGACCTGGAAGCCATCGATCTCACTCTGCCGATGGCCCGCGAAAAAGGACTGGGGGTGATTGCCAAGCGACCGATTGCCAACGTGGCCTGGAGAGAAAGCCACAAGCCCATCGCCGCCTATCACCACGTTTACTGGGAGCGCCTCAACAAGCTGCGGTATGAGTTCATCCGGCACCTTCCGCTCGAAGAATCCATCGCGCGTGCTTTACGTTTCACTCTTAGCGTCCCCGGCGTCCATACCGCCATCGTCGGGACCACAAAACCGGAGCGCTGGCAGGAAAACGCGAGATTGGTCAGAGAAGGCATGCTATCCGAAGCCGAGGTCGCGAGCATCCGCGACCGATGGGAGGAAATAGCTCCCGCGAGTTGGATCGGGCAGACGTAGCTCGCCGGTTCGTACCCGTTCGAGCAACAACCTCCAAAAGCAAGCAGCGCGCGCTACCCTAACGGCAGCTCGCGCTGATGCGAAACAGATTCCGAAAAATTACTACTTCTTGCCGGCAGCCTTACGGCGCGCGGCCCAGCGGGCTTTCATCGCGTCCGAGAGCTTCTTTCGTCCAGCGGCGGTAAGACCACGTTTCTTTCCCTTAGCTTTGGCAGTCGGCGCGCTGCCCCCAGCTTTACGTCTCGCCGCCCAGCGTGCTTTCATCGATTCGGAAAGCCTCCTCCGACCGGCGGCAGTTAATCCTTTGCGTTTGCCTTTGGCTGCTGCCGGGGCGCTAGCCGTCGTTCCTTTCCGGCGGGCCCAACGGGCGCGTGCGGCGGCCGCTAATTTCGCGCGGGTCGCCGGAGACATCGGACGGCGGCTCCGCCGGGAGCGACGGCCTCCGCCACGTTTGGCACCGGCAGAAGAACTCGTGGCACCACCGAAGAGAGTAGCCAGACGCTGTTCGAGAGAACTGATTTGCTGTCTAAGGGAAAGCGCTTGCGTTAGTTTTTGAAGAGATAGGTCCATGGGCCCTGTAGATAGCTTCCCTTAGGAGAACTGCAAGCGAAATACCACAATAAGTTACGCGAACCAATTCTAGTTACTGGATGAACGTAAAGAAATTAAGGTAGTCACATCCTTCCCACCGGCTTATAGTTCGCGTCTTCGGGCGGTTAGCTCAGTGGTAGAGCGGCTGGTTTACACCCAGTAGGTCGGGGGTTCGAAACCCTCACCGCCCAATCTCTCGCACCATCCGACGAAGCCGTCAGGAGAGTGGTGGTTCCCAAAGCTCAATTCGGTTACCTTCCGGGTCCATCTCCCATCCAAAATAACCAAACTCCGATTTCTCCGTGTGCTCACCCACCGTCACTCCTTCGCTCCGGAGTTTGACGAACAAGGCCTCCAGATCAGCCACGCGGAAGTTAATCATGAAAGGTTTCGCGCTCGGGGCGAAGTAATCGGTATCGGCGGAAACGGCGACCAAACAGATCCTGCGCCTTGAAAACGCCCCCGCCCGTACCAAGGACGCGTTTCATGCCAGAGCTCTATCGAGTGTTAGGCAGGCTTAGTTTATGCCACTCGGCCAGCACTTCTGCTTCGCGCTCCGCGGTTAATCCAGCCTTGAGCTTCTGGCGCTCGGCTGGCTGCGATTTGAACCAGGCGAGAGTATCGCGGGCAGTCATGGCCAGGGGACGAAAGGTCAGGCCTTTGGTTATGGCGCGCTGGATATTGATCCGGCCCATCCCCGCTTCTTCGCCGCGGGGCGGCACCCATACCGGCATGTCTGACCAGGGCGCGACCTTTTGCGCCTCGAGAAAGTCTGTGTTCACCCAGGTGAAGTTCGCCTTCGAATTATTCGCGCTCTTGATTCCTTCCAGCATCGTCCCGATCCCGAGCCTCCTGTCCGGCCCGGTGGCGTTGTAAATGCCCGTCTCACGCTGTTCAACCATGCGAATGACCCATTCCGCCAAGTCCCGGCCATCGATAAATTGTACTGGATCGTTCGGATCGCCGGGCGCTAACACTTCCCCCCCGCGATCGATCCGCACCGGCCAGTAACTGAAACGGTCCGTCTCATCCCGCGGTCCTACGATAAGACCAGGGCGGATAATGAGCGCCTGCTTCGGAAACCACTTTTCCGCTTCCTGTTCCGACAATGCTTTGAGTGGACCGTAAAGCTGAAACTTGGAGGCGATGATGCTATCGCGCGATTCCTTCATCGCGTCTGCGCCAGTGTAGTTCGCAAGCGGCGCCGTTTCGTCGAGGTCGGCTTTGCTGGTGTCGCCGTAAACCGAGATCGTGGAAATAAACACGTAGCGGTTGACGTTCCCTTTGAGGATCTGGCCGACATCGCGGACCCAGACCGGCACGGAGGTCGGGTTATCGATGGCTACATCCCATTTGCGGTTCTTGAGCGCATCGAGCTGGCCGTTGCGATCGCCGATGAGTTGCTCGACTTCCTTTGGCAGTTCGCCTGGATGGGTCTTGCCGCGATTGAACACGGTAACCTTGTGGCCGCGCTCGATTGCGTATTGAACTTGAAACGGACCGGTAAAGCCAGTGCCGCCGAGAATCAAAATGCGGAGCGGCGTCGGTTTCTCCACGGCCCGCGCCTTCGAAACAACTCCCAGACTAACTGCTCCCCCGGCCGCGGCCGAGACCTTGATGAAATTTCTCCGCGTGGTCGATGTCATGCGGCGAGGAGCATGCCCGCCGTTCTTCTGAAACGCAACTCGAAGCGTTCTCGCAATTACGAAGTCGGATTTGTCATTGACGCGACGAGGTGAAGCGCGCTGGAATCGGACATGGGTAACCTAACCGGCGGCGTGATCAGCGGCCTTGTCTTCGGCACGTTGGTGGTAGCGACCATGTTGCCGATGCAATTTCCGGATAAGAGAATTGCGCTCCTGGCAGCGTTCATCAGCCGATTTGGTATCGGGCTTGTCATTGGCTGTGTTCAACTGCAATGGCCGGGATGGCTCGTCGGGGTTGTCTTCGGTTTACTTCTGAGCATCCCCGAGGCGCTCATAACAAAGGCTTATGCGCCGATCCTGCTCATCGGCACCATCGGCGGTGGGATCATCGGCGGGATTCTCCACGGGTGGAAATGACCAAGCACGTCCTCTTCCTGACCATGGCGTTAGCGACGGCCTTGTTTCTGGGTGGCTGCGGAGGTACGGATCGACGCCAGCGTGTGACTGCGGCCACGAGGCCAACGGTCGCGCGGTTTATCGCATTACTTTCCGAGACATCCGCCGGGACGATTCATTTTCCGCGCGGTCTCTACTCGCTCGAGAGCGAAGATCACCATGGCTACTACTATCGCGCTCCCGTGAAACTGTATCAGCGCTCTTTCGGCGGCCGGGAACTACACGATGGCGGAATTTTCGTCGCCAAACAGAACCAGCGGAAACTTCGCGGCTACGTGGCTATGCCAGGCGGAGTAACTCATGTCGGTAATCTGTCAGGCGCCAATTACCAGTTTCGATACTGATGGCGCCCGGAGACATGTCGCGGCGCGAGGCCGCGCGTCTGCTCGCCCAAACCGCGGCTGGTGTAATGCTCACGCGAGGAGCCTTGGCCGCAGACAAAACTGGTCCGGCTTCCCCGCAACAAATGCTTCAACGCCCGATCCCTTCTTCCAGCGAAAAGATTCCATTGATCGGTCTCGGCAGTTGGCAAGTGTTCGATGTAGGTCCGCAGGCGGCGCAACGCCAACCGCTCGAAGAAGTGCTCTCGCGTTTCGTCTCGCTCGGTGGCCGCCTTGTGGATTCGTCACCGATGTACGGCCGTGCTGAGCAAGTTATCGGCGATATCGCCAGCAAACTCGGTCTGCACGCTTCTCTTTTTCTGGCGACGAAAGTATGGACGACCGGGAAAGACGAAGGCATCGCGGCGATGGAACGGTCGCTCTTGAAGTTACAGACAAAGAAGATCGACCTGATGCAGATCCATAATCTCGTCGACGCCCGGACGCATCTGGCCACGCTGCGCGATTGGAGGGAGCAAGGCCGCATCCGTTACCTCGGGATCACTCATTACAACTCCAGCGGCTATTCTGAAGTGGCGAAGCTTCTTCGGACGGAGAAGGTCGACTTTCTCCAAATCAACTACTCGTTAGGCGAGCGCGAAGCCGAGAAGGAAATTCTTCCGCTCGCGCAGGAGCGAGGCGTGGCCGTCCTGGTTAACCGGCCGCTCGGCGGCGGCGATTTGTTCTCGCGCCTACGACAGAAACCGCTGCCGGACTGGGCGGGCGAATTCGATTGCCGTTCGTGGGCGCAATTCCTTCTCAAATGGATTGTCGCCCATCCCGCTGTGACCTGCGCTATTCCCGCCACGGGCAATGTTCGCCATTTGGAAGATAATATGCAGGCCGGTCTCGACCGTCTCCCCGAGGCGAAGCTTCGCAGCCGGATGGTCGACGCGATCGCGGAGCTTTGAAGCTACAAACAAAAGGCCTCGCGCCGGACCGACGCGAGGCCTTCGTGTCCGAGGGACAGATAGTTTAGTCCGATCCGATCTCGTAGACTTCCACTAGTCCGATTCCCGTCGTGCCGCCCACACCGCTAACGATTGTCGTATAGGCGCCCGGCTCCAGCCGGATCAGAAGGGCCGCTTCCAGGTCGTCGTTCGGCGCGATGCCGCTCGCCGTGATGTCCGCGACGTTCGCGTTCGTTTTCCAATCGTCATTCGACGCGAGCTGCGTCCCTCCGGCAAAGAGAGCGACCGACGGATTCGCCAGAGCCGGGGAAACACCGGCTGCTGCCAGCGATGGTCCCATCGCACGAATCATCACCAGCTTCGGGCCACCGGTGATAATGAAACCGCCGATGAGCTGGCCTTGTCCCGTCCCGACAAGGCCGCGCGTCGAAATATTCGCCATGCGGTTGAAGAGCGAGCTCTTGAAGGTATTGACGGTGAATGTCCCCGCGCTGGTTTGGAACGTGCCGGCAAAGACGCCGTCGTCGATCGTGAAGCTCCCCGTGATCGGGCTGCTGCTTCCAATCACACTATTAAGCGTAAAGGAGTACTGAGTCGCGGGTGATACTGGCGGGGTTACGATTCCAAAACCGCCCGTCAAGACCGTGCCCGTGCGCTGGACCATGATGATGTGTTTGCTTGAGTCGATGATAAACATCACCTGGCTTTCACCCGTCGCCCCATGCGCGACGCCGAAGTAGCGCCCGGCGATCCTCGAATCGGTGCCGAAAGTTGCGAAGCGCGTAGCTTGGAACGGCTGTCCGGCCAGCGTAAACGCGATGCCGTTTTCGTTCGCCATGCCCACAATCGCCTGGCCGCTCGTCAGAGTCAGCGAGAAAGCGCCTTTCGTTAGAGTGCCTTCGGCGAATCCGATCACCTGTCCGGCAATGTCGAGGAAATGGATTTGCACGTGCGTGTTCTTCTCGATGGCGAAAACAACGAGCGAACCCGCCGGCGTGGTGGCGCCATAAACGCCGCGCAGGCTTACTTCGCCGTGCTCATGATCTCCATCCGGCGTCGCGGAAGGGCTGGGACTCGGGCTTGGCTCGTGCCGCGGCGTGCCGGTGGCCGATGGCGATGGTTCCGAATGGGGACTCGGGGACGCCGATGGCGCTGGGGACGGTGAAGGGGATGGTTCCGCAAGAGCGCTGACCGTCGCACTGAGCCCGATACAACAGGTGATGATTAGGTAATTAGTAATAGGTTTCATTGTTTGATTTAAGGTTAATGACTCGCAATTCGGCCTGGAGAAACGGCTCTGAGTTATGGAAATTATAGCAGAATTCGGGCCCGGAAACGGTCCCTTTTCAGCGTTTTCTGCGCGTTGGTCGTTAGGCCGATTATCGGCCTCCGAGATCAGGCCGTCGGCAACACCCGCCCTGTCACTTCGCCAAATCCGATACGATGATCGGCGGCTTGAGCCCAGCCAGTGATAGTCAGACGGTCACCGTCTTCGAGCCATTTCCTGGTCTCGCCGTTAGGCAGCGTCAATGGATTTGCCCCGCGCCACGTCAACTCGAGCATGCACCCGCGCGACTCCTCCGTCGGCCCGCTGATCGTTCCGCTCGCGAGCAGGTCGCCGGGTTGCAGATTGCAGCCGTTGGCGGCGTGATGCGCCAGTTGCTGGGCGAGGCTCCAATAAAGATTTTGGAAATTCGTTCGCGTGATGACGTGAGGCGCCGCGAGCGTTTTCGTTTGCAAATGGGCCTCGAGCTGGATGTCGTAGGAAAAGTCGTTAGGCGCGCGCAAGTACGGCAGCGGTTCGGGATCCTGGGTTGGAAGCGGTTTTCGAAACGGCTCCAGGGCCTCCAGCGTCACGACCCAGGGCGAAATGCTCGTGCAAAAGTTTTTCGCGAGAAATGGACCGAGCGGTTGGTATTCCCACGCCTGCACATCGCGTGCGCTCCAATCGTTCATTAAGACCAGCCCAAAAATGTGGTCGGCTGCTCGCTCAATCGGGATGGGATCGCCCAGCGCATTCCCGGGACCGATGAAAAACGCCGTTTCGAGCTCGAAATCAAAGCTGCGACTTTGCCCGAAAGTCGGCGCGGTAGCATCGGGCGGTTTGGTCTGGCCGTGCGGGCGGCGCACATCGGTGCCGCTCACCACGATGGAGCTGGCGCGTCCGTGATAGGCGACCGGCAGCCATTTCCAATTCGGCATGAGCGCGTTCTCCGGGCCGCGCAACATCGTGCCGACATTGTGGGCGTGGTGATAGGAGGAATAGAAATCCGTGTAGTCCCCGATCTGCGCGGGCAAGTGCATCGTGACGTCTTTGCGAGCGTGAAACGTGCGAGCTCGCAGTGCCGCATCGTCGCGCAACGTAGGCGTTTCGCTGTCCAGTAAATGCTGGATCACTTCGCGCGCCTTCCGCCAGGCGGGGCGACCGAGGGCGAGAAAGGAATTGAGTGCGGCGGCGGAGAAAATCGCGCCGCCTTGAAATTCCGGCGTCAGAAAATGTCCCCGCTCCTCGAGGACGGCGAGGTCGAGAACGAATTCGCCGATCGCCACGCCGATGCGCGGCTTACCGCCCGCCGGACTGAAAACGCCGAAAGGCAAATTCTGGATCGGAAAGTGCGAGTCGGGTTCGACGTCGATAAACGATTTCATGGCGGACGCTTGGAAAAGGAGCTTACAGGAGTTTCAGCGCGCGCAAATCCCCGCGCGGCTCATCGACGCTGCAGCTGCCGAGCGACGTCACCAGCACCCGCCGCGCCGAGATCTTTGCCGTTGGAATTTCGCAGTCGCGCCAGGCAAAGAAATCATCGGTGAAAGAAAAGGAGGCCGGATCTTCGTCGTCGAGCATGCGAATAATGTCCGTTTCGTTCCACTGATGTTCGAGAGCCAGCGCACCCTCGCAGAGGACATTGAGAAAGCCGTGCATCTTCGTTTGCACGCTCTCATGAAAAATCCGCACCGGATGATGCAACCCGGCGGTAAACTTGATTGGCACCTGCTGATTTCCCGCCGACACCAGCGCGCCCGCAATCTCGGCTGAGGTCGGGAATGCTTCCGCCGTCACGCCGCCCGTCCTGAGTTTGAAACCGAGTTGGTTGCGTCCAGGGTTGACGCGGTTGATTCCTGCCATCAGACCGGCCACGCGCTCGGCAGCGTTCGCGGGGGCTTCCCAGAACGTCGCCAAGCGCGGATCGATCCGCGACGCGATGGCCTGCAAGAGATCGGCATTCACCTCGCGCGGCAGCGGCATCTCGAATTGTACGACTGATGCCGTTCCGCCCGAAGCCGCCAGGAACGGTCCGATCGAATCCATGGCCGCGGAGAGCGATTGGAGGAAGGCTTCGGCGTTATCGGTTCGCGGCCCGAGTGCGGAAACGCGCAGCGGATTCTCGTTCTCGAACTGGGAAGGAGCGCGAGCCGCGGCATTGAATTGAGCGACCGGCAGGATGAATGGCCCCAGCATCCACGCTTCCTGTTGCCGGTTATATTCCGCGTAATTCCGAAGCGCGGGCTCCAGCTCCAGGCTGGCCGGCGGGAAGAGCCCCGCGTAATCAATCGCCTGCGTGAGCAAGGCGCGCAGTGATGCCGCTGGCATTGCGACCTCTACTTCTTCGTTTTCCCCTCGATCCACGCGATCAGGCCCGCCGTCGTCTCGCCATCGTACCCGGTAAACTCGCGGACCACCTTCCCCGCCGGGTCGAGCAACATGACCGTGGGAAATCCCTTCTCATCGATCCCATACTGTTTGCTCAGCCTCTCATTCTGCGTCTTCAACTCGGCTGACTGTTTTTTGCGTTGCGGATAATCGATCTCCACCAGGACGAGGTTTTTGTCTGCGTAGGCGGCAAAGTCCGGCCGCGAAAAGACCCGTTTCCTCAGCTCGATGCAAGGCCCACACCAGTCGGAGCCGGTGAAATCCAGCAGGACGCGCTTGTTTTGGGCCTTCGCCGTCGCCAGAGCCTTGGCATAATCGGTCTCCCAATCGGCCGCAAAGGCGCCTGCGCAGGTCGCGACGAGAAGGAATAGAACGAGGAAACAAGTGCGATGAAACATGACGCGACATTAAGCGCGCGCTTCCGGGCAAACAAGTAAGCGGAGCCAGAATAAAGCTTGTCGTGATTGGTCCACGTGATCTAAACCCGCCTACGAAGGCGATAAGGCTGCGCTGGCCGCCTTTCCGCAGACCCGACTCTTGTCGGGAGATCGTCAGGAGCGCCGCTGAGTGCCCATACCAGCGGCGTAGCCACTCATTTTCTTCGACACGAACGCGGTGATCGTCGGCTTCAGCATCGTCGCGACTAATTTCAGCGCCCCCAGCGCCAGGCCGGCGCCGAGAATTCCTTCCTTCTCCTGTTCCCCCCGGCTTTTCGTCTTCGCCTTAACCTGGACCTTCTTCGTCCGCGCCGGCATCACCGCGAAAACGATGCCTACCACGATCGCGGCGCCGATCCAAAGAACGGTCTGCCGTTGGAACGACTTGCGGAATTTTAGCGGAAAATCCAGCTCGTAACGCAATCCCCCCAGATCGCGCCCCAGGCGATCGCGGGAGTGGGCAGCTTGCTGCCTCAGTTCGTGGAGTGACTTTTCTTGTCCAGGTTTTTGAGCCATTCGCGATCCTTCTTCAATTCCGCGCCCGTCATTTCAAACATGGATTGGTTCATGCGGCTGCGAGCGATCATCACACAAACGAACGCCAGGACAAAATGCAGCCCGGCGGCCATCAAGGCCATCTTTACCCACGAGACATGGAAGGCGTGCGCCAGCCCAACGATCGCGCTGGCTACCAAAAAGAGGTAGCCGAACACCGCGAGAAACGCAGCCGCCGCCAAGCACCCCACCAGCACCAGGACGTGGACCAGCGCTGTCTTCGATTCCCTCGAAAACAGCGCAACCCGACTCTCCAAAAATCCGGCCACGCTGTTGAGCAGCGAGACTAGATTATTGAGCAAGCCGGCGTGTCCCGCCGGATTGCGGAACCGCATCGTTTCGCCAGCCATGTGGCGCGATCTCTAGCGGCGGAAAATCAACCCGAGAACGAACCCGACGCCGAGCGCCGTGAAGACGGCCTTCGTCGGGTTTTCGCGGACGTACTGCTCGCCATCATCCTGCAAAGTGCGGGCACGTGCGCGAGCATCGTCCCAGACCTGCTCGGCCTTGTCCTTGTATTCCCCGGCCATCGCGCCGGCAGCCGATTTCAAATCCCCCGCCATCACGCCGGCGGCGGACCGAAGATCATCCGCGGCCTTGCGGACGTGGGTCTTGCTGCTTTCGAATTTGTTCTGGGCGGCTGCTGGAATGGTTCCGCCGCCTGGTGTCGTTGTTTGGTTTTCTTCAGCCATGGTATTTTCCTGTCGATTCTTTTTCGGTCTCTTGGTTCGCTGCGTCTTTTTAACGGCACGCATGCCTTAATGATAAGTCGTCTTTAACTGAAACGAAACTCGCGTTTCAATTGCGCTTGCCAATCGCGCTCGCGGGGTTCGGTTCATTTCTCGCGGAAGATGATGCGCGCCTTGGTCAGATCGTAAGGCGAAAGCTCCACTTCCACCTTGTCCCCCGGGACAATGCGGATGAAATGCTTGCGCATCTTCCCTGAAATATGGGCCAGGACGTTGCGCGAGCCCGGCAGATCCACCCGGAACATCGTCCCCGGCAGGACCTGCGTCACCGTTCCCTCGGTCACGATCTGTTCTTCCTTCGGCACGGCTCAATCATAGGCAAAGAACCGCCGCTTCTCAACTAGGCGGCCTTGCTTCCGGCTCGTGATCCTGATCTTGCTCATGATCCTTCCTGCGACGTCAATTGATCAAGGGATCGGAAGCGCGATCCCGAGCAGGAAAGGAAGCTCTAGGGCTTCACCACCACTGCCGTCCCAAGACGTGCCGCCTCATAAAACTGGCGCGCCTTCCAATATGGCATCCGGATACAACCGTGGGAAGCCGGCACTCCGGGCAGGTAGCCCTGGTGCAGACCGTATCCCGGCGAAAACTCGACGAAGAACGGCATCGAAGCGCCCACAAAATGCGAGTGCGAAGGTTTCGAATCCTTGCGGCTATCAACGTTCGCCTTCACCACCCTGCCGGAATTATCGACGTAATTGCCATATAGGCTCGAGCGATGGTCCACGTCTTTGCGAATCACCTGGAATCGACCGACCGGGGTGCGGTGCCCTTCGCGTCCACTGGAAATGCGGGACGCCGCGGTTCGATATTTTCCCCGGAAAAGATAAGCCTGCTGTGCGCCGAGGTCGACCACGATGGAGGCGCGCCCAGAGTGTCGGTCCGGTACATGCGAAGTGACCAGGTCAGTGACAGTGTGATACGTGCCGCAACTGCTCAACGCCGCGGCGAGCAGAGCGAGCCCGGAAAAAAAGCCGACCCGACTTGCGATTGTTTTATGGTTCGACGAAATCTGCATAATGGCCCGCCTTGCTCTGCTACTGATCGTGTTCGCGCTCCTGGCTGGCTGTGCGGAGGAACCCGTTTTCAAACACAATGAACACAATCCGGTGGCGGGCGAAGTAAACACGGCTCCGCAGAGGGATCCTCGCAGTGGATGGGCCTGGTAAGTCAGCGGCGATCGAAGTTCTTCAGCGAGATTGCCGGCAGATACTCGCCCTTTTCCTCGCGTTTCCACCAGTTGCCGGAAGCGCGATGTTCCGCCCGGGTGGCAAACCGATATTCGTAAAGCCGGGCGCGGACAAATCGCGGTGGAGTTTCCCGGAAAGGATTGCGCTCGAGCAACCGGGTTACGGTTGGGGTGTTGCGAAGCAGACGTTCCAGCAGACTAACGAACCAGGGATTCTGTCGGTAGTTGCCAAGCGCGGCGAACCACATCTGCCAGTCGAGCCGCGGCTGATGCGGCGCGACCCATCCCGGCGCGCGATCCAAAGCGCCTGGCTTCCACTTGAATTCGTAAGGCAGCCATTCATTTCCATCGGCGCTTCCTTCAATAATAATTTCGGGGCGCGATTTCGTCATGACGCGGAACAAACCATAGCCGTTCACGATTCGAAACGGCTCGACGTAATCCGCGATCAGGCGGATCGGCTCTGGCCATGCGCTCGCCGGCTTGATCGCCGAGTAAAGAAACATCGCGTTAATGGGAAGCGTGAGAACCAGGGCGACGACCCCAGCGATTGGAGGGCGGAGCCCCCGCGGCGCCGAGCCCACAGGTCTCGCTGGAGCTCGACCCTCCATGTGCAAAAACCTGTCGTCGAAGAGCAAAAGGCAGAGCGCGAGGGTGAGAAGATTGAAGAAGCAGTAGTTGCCCGTCGCCGCGATGGCGATCTGGAGGACGACCAGGAAACCAGCCGCGACGTGCCGCAATCGGCGCGGCGCCCAGATGAAAAACGGCGCGACGATCTCGACGACGAGACAAAACGCGACCGAAAATTTCTTGAACCATTCGGGATGCTGGTCCGACCACCAGCCGATCACAGTCGGGAGCGGTTGCGTCCAATAGTGGTAATCGAGCGCGGTCAAATTCCACCACGACTCGTCGTGGCTGGTCAGCTTCACGACGCCCGACATGAACAACAGTTTGAAAAAGAGCAGCTTCAGCAAGAACAATCCGACGCGTGAGAACGGCGCCTGGTGGTTGGCGTTCCTCCGCCACCGCCAGGGCGCAAAAAAGAGAGCGAGAAAGCCTGCTTCGAGCAGCAGGATGTCCCATTGGAAACTGAGGAACGTCTGGCCGGCGATCGTGAGCGACAAATAAAGAACGAACAGGAGACTGAGCGAGAGGACCGGCGCCAGGCCCGCCATTAACAGGATGGAAATGATCGCACCCGCGCCGCAGAGAAAATGAAGGAACGCGTCGCTCGAGTTTAACCAACAGAACGTGGGCAAAAGGTAAAACGCAGACAACCCCACCTGCTCGCGTGCAAATTGCAGATGCTGGCCGACGGGCAGTATCCCCTGCTCTCCGATCAGCCCGTCGATTTGCACCCAGAGCGAGACGAACGCGATCAGGTAAATCGCCCCGAGTGAGCGGATAAACAGATCGCGGCTTTGGAAGTAAGTCGGTCGCCGAACTTCATTGCCCCAGAGCAGACGCGTGAAAGAGGAGGCAACCATGCGATTGCGCGCAATGAGGCCGTACGCCATTTCCGTGATCGGGGCGAACCCCAGGAGGTGCTGGTAGCACCACACCAAAACACGGCCGCCGCGCACCCTGCCTAACGAACGAAAGACGGCTTCGGCTCCGCGATAAACCGTTCCGTCCTTGTCGATGAAATGGAGCGCTTGCGCGAAATCTTCGCGTGGAATTTCCGAAAAGCGCGCCGCCGCTTCCTGGAAAGGCTCATAGTCGACGGCGCCTCGCGTCATCTCCCGCCACCGCTCGACCCACCGCCGGCAAAAATTGCAGTCGCCGTCGAAGATGACGAGCGGGTTGAGTGGCGGGTTGCGGACCAGGATGTGAGGCATGACGTGGGCGAATGTAACTATAAGTCTATGTTACGGAAAATTCGGCCCAGACCGGGGCGTGATCGGATGGTTCCTTGCCTTTGCGCATTTCGCGCTCAATTCCGGCGCCGCTGCATCGGGACGCCAGTGATTTACTGGCGAGGATCGCATCGATCCGCAATCCCCGGTTCTTCGGAAAAGAAAGCATCCGGTAATCCCACCAGCTGAAAAGGCCGGTCTCCAGATGATGGAGGCGCAACGTATCGACGAGTCCGATCGCGCACAGCTCATCAAACGCCCTGCGCTCCCCCTCCGAACACATGATCGCACCGCGCCAGAGATCGGGATCGTATATGTCCTCGTCTTTCGGTGCGACGTTGAAGTCGCCACAGACAACGAACTGCTGATCGGGACTTTCCCGCTGCAAACAATTTCGGAGCCGCTCGTACCACTTCATTTTGTAATCGTACGCGGGCGATCCCACCGCCTGGCCGTTCGGCGCGTAGATCGAATAGATGCGCAGCCCGCCAATAGTCGCCGCGATCACTCGCGCCTGCGGATCTTCTTCCTCATCGCAGAGCGCCGGCCGCACCTCCGCCGGCTCCGTCTTCGAGATAATCGCCACCCCGTTATATGATTTCTGACCGTGGAACGCGGCATGATATCCGGCAGCCCGTAGATCGAGCACGGGGAACTGCTCATCCGTGCATTTCGTTTCCTGGAGGCAGACGACATCGGGCTGGGTGGACGCGAGCCAGTTCAGCAGGCGCTCCTGCCGTTTGCGGAGCGAATTGACATTCCAGGAGACGATCTTCATTGGCCAGAGGCTCCGCGCCTCCGCGGTTCAATTACAATTCTAGTTCCACACCAGGCGTCGGCACGATCACTTCAGATCCCGGCAACGCCGCGGCCAACTGCCCGCGCGTCCATTCCACCGCCGGCACGTCGCCGTGCACGAGCACGATCTTTTTCGGTGCGAGTTGCTTCACGTAACGAACGATCGATTCGCGAGAGGCATGGGCACTGAATTGGAATTGCTCGATGTGACACTCCAACCGTTGCGGTGGCTCATCCGGATCGAGGGTAACAAGGTCTCCCTGCTTCGCGGCGCGGATCAGGCCGGCCGGCGATTGCGGGTCGGCGTAACCGACAAAGAAGATTGAGTGGCGCGGATTTTCGATGACCTGGCGCGCGAAAATATTCGAAAGCGTCTTCGGCGTCATCATTCCGCTGGAGAGCGCGTAAAGTCGGCCGCCTCGCGCCGGTGAATCCCGAATATTCTGGCCGTTAAGGACAAAATGCTCCACGTCCTCGAGCAGTTGCCGTCGGGGCAACAACCGGCGCGTGGTGTTCGCGCGCCGATCGTAAATCTCGGTCATCTTCACGCTCAACCCGCCAATGTAGACAGGGAATTCACCGAGCAATCCCTGCCGGCGAAAATTGTAAACCATGCCGAGCGCCTCCTGGGTTTTGCCGAGCGCAAAAACCGGCATGAGGATGCAGCCGCCCGCCTTGAAAACGCGATCGATCGCTTCCGCCAGGCGACGTTCCTCGGCGGCCCGCGTGAATCCTTCCGGCAAAGGACTGTCCCCCCGCGTTGTCTCGATAATCAGAACGTCGACGCCTGATTCCGGAAACGCCGCGGCAGCCGTTACCGTCTGGTCGTCGAAGTTCACATCACCGCTGTAGAAAAGAGTGCGGCCTTCCGCGCGCAAAACAACACCCGCAGCGCCCAAGACATGACCGGCCTCGACAAACTCGACAGTAATGCCCTCCTCCCCTTGGCGCCGCGCCCGCTCACCGGCGAGGGTGAAGGGCTGCCGCCACGGGCATGAACGCCATTGATCGGTGGCGCGGTCGGTCTCGCGATGGGTGAAGAGCGGATACATCACCACGCCGAGTTCTTCACGCTGGCGCGTCATGACGTTCACCGAATTGTGCAAAAGCGCGCTGCCGATCTCCGCCGTTGCCTCGGTCATGAAGATGCGCGCGTTGGGCTGGCGCCGCATCAACACCGGCAATGTGCCGACGTGATCGAGGTGGGCGTGCGAGAGAACGATCGCGTCGAGTTGGCGATCGCCGAGTGCCTGGAAGTTCGGGAGCGACGCTTCCCCCTCCTCCTTCGGATGCATCCCGGAGTCGAGCACGAGCCGCTGTCCGGCGGCCTCGAGGTAATAACTGTTCGCGCCGATCTCCGTCCGGCGGGTGAGATTAATGAATTTCAACAGTCGGAAGAAGAGCGCGCCGGCCTAAAAACGGCAATGGGAAAGTTCTCGAAGGTGAATGCTCGTTCGACTTAATGCTCAAGCTGCGATCACAACCACTGTTCGAGAATCCGCATCCAGTTTCGGAACAGGATCGCCTCGATGTCTTCGTCGCTAAAACCCCGCTCGATCAATCGGCGGGTCAGGCCGCGGC
>JALYIN010000513.1 GCA_030775765.1 Verrucomicrobiota bacterium | reverse complement strand
CCAGTTAAGCTTCGCCAAGAGTCGATCGCTGATCCGACTCATGACGGCAACGAAAAGCTCCGTTTTTGTTAGATAATAGCGAAACAACGTTGTCTTTGACCCGCCGAACGATTCGGCAATGCGGTTTGTACTAGCTCCTGTGAAACCTTGGGCCTCGAACTCGGCCTCCGCAGCATCGAGGATACGCTCCCTGACAATCGTTGGATCGCGGCTAAAAAAACGCTTGTGTGCCATAATCATCCGCGTAAAAGTACCAGCTGGATTTATTAGCGCAGTATCGGAGAAACTTATGCCCGGACACGTCCGTAACCTCTGGTATATGGCTGGCTGGGAGGAGGAAATCGCTGAAGAAGGGTTCCTGGTTCGAACCCTCTTGGACACTCCTATGGTATTTTATCGTAAAGGAAAGGGCCATGGGTACGTCGCTTTCGTCGACAGATGCCCTCATCGTTTCGCGCCCTTGAGCCGGGGCAAACGGGACGGAGATAATTTGATCTGCGGCTATCACGGTTTAAAATTCGATGCGACCGGGACCTGTATAAGTAATCCATTCTCGGACCTAATTCCGCGGGGCTGCGCCGTCCAAAGTTTTCCCGTGGTCGCAAAAGATTCGATCATTTGGTTCTGGGCGGGGGACCCCGAGCTTGCCGACCCCGTCGATATCGGTGATTTTGCGTGCATGGCGGGTGATAGTCCGCTGGGGCGTGGGCACCTCCATTTCGAGGCAAACTTTGAGTTGCTGACCGATAACTTGATGGATCTGAGCCATCTCGAATTTCTTCACACTGGAAGCTTCGGTGGAGGAGGCGTGATCTTCGAGGGAACGCATAGCGTAAAGAGCGAGGGAGAACTCGTTTGGTCCAATTGGTGGATGCCGAGCATCGCACCGCCACCCTGGGCTAGTTTCCTTCCGCCTGAATCAAAAGTTGATCATTGGCTGGAGATGCGTTGGGCGGCGCCGGCGTCGATGTTGTTGGAGGTTGGAATTTGCCCGGCCGGTGCAGGCCGATCGCAAAGTCTTATACCGCCGATGATTGCGCCTCATATCATCACTCCGGAATCGGACGCGACGGCTCATTATTTCTATGGATTTCCAAAGACTGCCGGCGATGACAGCGAAGATGTCGTTGGAAAGGCTTTCATTGAGGAGGACCAGCCGATGATTGAAGCCGTTCAAAGAAACATGAAGGATAGCGACTTTTGGGGCAAGCGCCCAGCGATTCTTCAAGTCGACCAAGGGTCTGTTTTGGTGCGCCGGCGTTTGATGAAGATGCGTCGGGAGCAATCTGCTGCCTTGGCATTGGGCAATGCCCATGATTCTTCGACAGTGCAGCCGATCTGATGACCGATCCCCGCTGAGTGGTCTGTGTTGATTGTTAGTGCCTTGTTGCTTGAGGGTCCTCCGGTTTTTCATCCGGGTCGAAGGTTAGGATCCGGCGTTCATTCGGCGGCCATCGCGGCCGCGGCGGCGGCATATTCGACCGGCGTCAGCCAGCCAAGAGACATGTGAGGCCGGCTCTGATTATAGTCCCGTCGCCAGGCCTCGATCTTGGCACGGGCATCGGCCAGCGACAGGAACCAGTGGGCGTTCAGGCACTCGTCGCGTAAGCGTCCATTGAACGATTCCACGAAGGCATTGTCGGTTGGCTTGCCTGGCCGGCTGAAGTCGAGCGTGACGCCGTTCTCGTACGCCCCACGGTCGAGCGCCTTCGAGATAAACTCGGGCCCATTGTCGACTCGGATCGTCTTGGGCGCCCCGCGCGTCATCGCGACCCGGGCCATTGCCTGGACCACCTGCTCGCCCCTGATGCCCTGGTCGACGTCGATCGCCAGCGCCTCGCGGGTGAACGCGTCGACCACCGTCAAGGCCCGCAGCCGCCGTCCGTCGAACAGCGCATCCGAGACAAAGCCCATTGACCACATCTCGTTCGCTGCTGCTGCCGCTGGTTGCCGCTCGCGATTGGCAGCGCTGACGTTGCGCCTCGGCCGCTTGAGCCGAAGGCTCAGTCCATCCTGCCGGTAGAGCCGGTACACCCGCTTATGGTTCACGAACCATCCTTCCCTGCGCAGCAGGATATAAATCCGGAAATAGCCGTAGCGCGTCCGCGTCGCCGCAAGATCACGGACACGCAGCATGAGCGACGTCTGATCCGGCCGGTGTGACACGTACCTGATCGATGAGCGGTCGACGCCGAGCACGACGCAACTGCGCCGCTCGCTGATGCCACGGACCGCTTGGACGTGCGCGACCACTTCGCGCCGCCGCCCATCCGATCAACGCTGGACTGCATGTTAGATAGAATGGCGTTGACCCTCTCGCGGGGTTGATCGCGGTCGAGCAGTTTGACGCCAGCCTGCACGTTGGCCGGCGGGTTTCGTAAATCATGCCCTACTACGGCGACGAACTGCTCTCGCAACTCGCCGTCTCGCTCATGACGCGTCAATTTGGCTTCGGCATTAGTGACCGGCCTGCGGAACAACTGCCCTTCCAGGCCGTACCAGCCAGCACCGTTTGCACCAGACTTCGTGTCGCATGCGGGGATGCATCGCGACCCTTTTGCGATCACCATTCGAGCGGAAGACCAATCCTTCGGACGAGCGATTGTGGATCGATCTACTGGGAGCGTGCCTAAACGCTTTCGGCCCTGGTCGGGCATGATCCGAACTTTGCGTCTGACCCCCGCCTTTCCGAAATCCTTAGAAAACCGGCATTCTGGTGCTTTTTACACCGCGCCCAACTTGACCCATGTCTGGCAGGCGCAGACCAAGGGCCGCTTATGGCTTCCGCTGATGCGCCATCCCTTCTGCCGCTATTCCTACGATCTCCGACAGCCATGGCCCCACTCAGGCCGGTCGACGATGCGGCCATTAACCAGCAGATCCGCGGCACGAGGCGTAAATGGCTGCAGATCGTCCCCCGGATTGATGATCATGATTGGTTGCTGCACTTCGGGCAGCCCCATGTCCGGCTGATGATTGAACGCAGCACGATGACCCCACCAAGCCATGTTCCGGCCTAACAGCCCGTCCGGGAACATGTCCGCCACGGCGTCGAGATCGAGCCCGCGGCCCAGATTGTGGTGCAC
>JALYIN010000512.1 GCA_030775765.1 Verrucomicrobiota bacterium | reverse complement strand
AATTTCCGGCCGGAACCGCGCCTGGCGCCGGATGGTGATCGACGCGATCCGGAACGATCCGGAATGGAAAGGGGGCGATTATTCCGCGCAGCCGCAAAGTCTCCGGACCGCCGCGCAAATGCTCTGGCTTATGAGCAGCAACCCGGTTGTGCGCCAGAAGGATTCACCCACCCTGGCCAAGACCGATGAGATCCTGGACAAGTTCGTGGCCGATTATCTCAAGACTGGCGACGCGAACGACATGCTCTATGCCCTCGAATCCTCGCGCGATTACGATCCAGGTCCGGGCCTGGAAAAAAAATCCGCGCGCCTCTGCTGGCGATTAATTCCGCGGACGATCTGATCAATCCGCCGGAGCTGGGAATCCTCGAGCACGAAATGAAGCGGGTGTCGAAAGGACGCGCGGTGGTGATCCCTTCGAGTGACAAGACCCGCGGCCACGGCAGCCACACCCTCGCGGCCCTTTGGAAGAACGATCTCGAGACGTTGCTCAAGCAATCGGAGAAACAATGAGCGATCGGCTGTAGCGCAACTACAGCCGCCGTTGCGGCGAAGGCCGATTCATCAGCGAGGAGCGAATGAGACTAATCATTTTCATCATCGGTTTCATGACCCTGATCGGCGGGCTGGCCTGGGCCGCGATCACCGCGGGAGTGCCGCTTCTTTACGTTCAAATCGGCGCAGTCATCCTGCTGGGGATCGGCATTATCATGGGCGTCTCGCGGACCCGCTATCGATCGGGCGGCGACGTCACGGTGGTCAAAGACAACGATAATCTTTAGACACGCGTGACCGACGAGAGTGCGCTTCGTCAAGCCCAGGCGTATTTCCACGAGCAGATCCCGATCACTCGCGCCATGGGCGTGCGGGTCGTGGCGAACGATGAAAATGGGTTCCTCGTTGAAGCGCCGGTCGCGCTAAATTCGAATCATCTACGAACCGCGTTCGGCGGCAGCATCAATGCGGTGGCCACCCTGGCAGCCTATGGATTCCTTTGGCTGGAGTTAAACGACGCGGCTGTTCACGTAGTGGTGGCGCTGAGTTCGATCCGATTTTTCCGGCCGGTGCGCGAAACCATCCGCGCGATTTGCCTGCGCCCAAATCCAGGCGAGCTGACGGCGTTCCGCGATCAATTCGCCACGAAAGGAAAGGCGCGAATCACTCTTCGGGTGAACGTGATTGAAGCGGGCGAAACGGCAGCCGAGTTCGATGGCATCTTCGCCGCCCGGAAAAACTAGCTCAGCAAGCTCCCTCCAAAAGCGGCGCTTACGTCCCCTTGCGGATGAACGGCGACACCATGGCTAGAACCTGCGCCTTGGTGAGAGGTTCGTCGAAGGCCCCCGTCCATGCTTTTTCTCCGCGCAGCCGTCTGATCTCCGCGGCATGGCGCGCTTCGACGGAGTGGATTCTGAGCGCCGCGGTTAAAAGGGTGGGACTCGTGATCAGATTCGCCGCCTGGCCTTTGTAAGCCTTGACACCGGTGTCCTCGAAGGTTTGCGAAAGTTCCAGGAATGTTCGGTAATTTGAAAATACACCGCGGTATTTTCCACCGCCGGCGAAATCAAATTTCGGTGCTGGTTGCGGTGCGCCGCCGATGCCGGTCAAACCTGTCGTTAGGAAAGTGACGTGAGCCCCCTCGTGCTTGCTAATCTGCTCGAAGACGGCGCGGTCGGACGCGGGGATAAGTCCGCGGGCCGCCAAGGCCTGAACATAAAACTCGTGTTCGAGTTCTTCCAAGAGCAAAGCAAACGCGAGCGTCTCCTTGGCCAGCCCGGTTTGGGGCGCAATCGCGGGGCCGATCAGGGCGCAGCTTGTCGCGACGAGCGGCGTCACCGCGGCGATCGCGATTTTCGTTCCCTGCTTTGCGAATTGCTGAAATGCGTCACGGCGCGAAAACGGGGCGGCGGCGGACTCGGAATCCAGGTTACTGATGAGGTCGAGTATTTTGGTAGTCATAAGAGTAATCCTGATTAAGCCTTGGGAAGGTTGTCCGCGTTGATCGGGGTCCGGATGTAGGGGGCCACGGCTTTCAATACAGCCGAAGGCCTTTCGACCGCGCCCAGCCCGAAGCCGTCCACGATATCGTCGCCCGCAAACGCCCCACTGCGCGGTGCGAGGAGGTCGCGAAGAATGGCCGCATGGCGCGCTTCAACCGACACGATTCTGCCGGCGGCGAGCAGGTTTTTCGGGTCGCGGAGCAATTGGCCGGCGCCGTTGTAGGCGCCCACGCCGGTATCTTCAAAAGTCCGAGCCGTCTGGAGAACGCTCGCCCTGCTTCTGAAGTTTACGGAGCTGAAATCAACTTGAAGGTCCGGAATGGCCGCCGAGCCCAACGCCGATTTCAAAAAACTGCGGTGCGCTACTTCGTGTTGATGAATGTCGCTCAGGATCTGCCGCTCCCGCGAATTGATGCCAGAGTAGAATGAGCCTACGACCTTAGTGTAAAACGCCGCCTCCAGTTGCTCGAGCGCATAAGCGTAGTTCAAGACGCCGACGTCGCCGCTGCCGAGACTCACCACGCCTTGGGTCTGAGCCATGAGACGGCGCGGCAAGAGGCTGGCTGCAGTCGTCGCCAGCATCGCCGCACCGGCAACTTTCAAGAATGATCGACGCCGTACCGCTGGATACGTCGCGACGCGTTCCGCTGCTGTTTGAGATTCGTGCATATAAGGGCAACGCGCGTCGATGTGCCGCCGGTTGGCGTACAAAACCACTTCGACCGCCTTGTTTGTGCGCTTTCGTACCCAGTTCACTTTAAATTTGCGCCGCGCTGCACATAAGCGGACAGGAGCGCGCGGTCATGCTGTGAGCCCGCCGCTTATGCGGCGCGAGGCGCGAAATATTCCGCGACCGAATGAATTGATATGGCAGCCCTTTCCAAACCCACTAACGAATTCAAAAATCACGTTCTGAAACGGTTGCCCCCGTCCACAATCCGCAAGCTGCGGAAGCATCTGAAGGAAATAA
>JALYIN010000511.1 GCA_030775765.1 Verrucomicrobiota bacterium | reverse complement strand
GAGGAGTGCAGAGGAACAGGTAGAGGACGAGGTAGAGAAGTTTCTTAGACATTTTCAAGTTTTGACGAACGGCTGCAAAGATTCTTCGCGCCAGGATTTGGGTTCTGCCGCGGCGGCCGCCGGTAAGGTGAAGAAGATCGTCGCGGCCAGGCTCCAAAACAAGCCGAGAGCGCAGGCGTAGCCGAGTCCAGCCAGGGTCGGATTGTTCGCGGCGCCGAGCGAACCGAAACCGCAGATCGCCGTTAATCCTGCGAGAATGACCGGCTTCACCACGCCCGCGACGTCGTGATCGAGCTGCCGTGCTTTTTTCCAGACGAGCAGAACGTAGATGCCGTAGTCCACGCCAATCGCCAGGACGAGGCGGAAAGCGAGCACGTTCAGAAGGTTGAGCGGAATCTGGAGCAACTTCATCGAGGCAATCATGGCACAGACAGCCATCGCCAGGGTCGCTACTTGAATGAGCCAGAGCCGCCAGTCGCGGTAGAGCAACGCGAGCAGGGTCGCGTCGAAGAGCGCCATCAATCCGCTGATCAGGATTAATTGCCGATGCGACCAGGGCACAAGGTCGGTGAGGGTAAAACTCCAACCGGAAAGGGCCATCGGAACGCCCGCTACAGGCAACTCGCGGTGCAGCATCTCCTTTTGTTCCTGGGTCGAGACCGGCTCGTTGGTGGTGACAAATCCCGTGGTGAGCAGCGGATCATGCGCGAAATAGCGATCGATGAGGAACCACCACCCCGAAGTCTGGGGCAGCGTTTCCCGCCAATCAGGCAGCCGGGTGGCCGGGTTCGCCGCCGCCTTTAGTTCATCGAGGAGTTTGAAACCGGACTCGAATGTCTCGCGGCTGAATCCCTCGGCGACCAGGGCCGCTTCGACCGCCTCGCGCATGCCGGCAAAATTCACGGCCTGCAATTTCTGGCGGTTCGCGTCGAGTCGCTGCGGCGAAAGCGCGAGCGCGGCCGGCGTGGAAAAGCCTTTGATCTTGCCGGCTGCGAGGAGTGCGCTCCAATGCGGTTCGACTTTCTGCCAGTAATCGTGGAGCTGCTGGGCATTGTCCGCCTTGATCATCCCGATGACCGGCTCCCAGCGGGCCGGCATTTTTTCCATGATGGTCTTGAGCGCGTAACCGGCATCGCTCCGTTTCGGCTCCATCGAATGTGTGCTGACGTCAAAGATGATCGGAGGCCGCGGTGCGAACGCGACGGCGGTGAGAACGAGGAGGAGAGGCGTAGAGATCCAGAGTATGCGAGACGGGTGCAGCACCGCCCAGCGGACGTAGCGTTTGACCAGCGTGAACATCCAATCGTGACCCGGCGCCGGGCTTGTGCGTGGCAGGAACAAAAAGAAAACTGTCAGCATAAAAATGCCGGCAAACGCGATGCCGAGCGCGATCAGGACGCCGAGCTGCGTGAACCCTCGCGAGCCCGCCAGCGTCAGTGCCATGAAGCCGACCGCCGTGGTAAGCGCGCCGAAGAAAATCGCCTGGCCTAATCCTTTCACGGCTGCGCCCACCGCCGCCGGATGATCTTCGCCGTCGTCGCGCGCCTGCTGGTAGCGCCCGAATACCAGAATTGCGAAATCCACTCCGAGCCCGATCAGGATGGCACAGAAACCCACCGTCACCATGTTGAGCTCATGGAAAATCAGGAGCCCGGCGGCGAGCGCCACCAGGCAGCAGAGCAGAAGCGAAAATCCCATGCCGAGCAAGGGCAGCCAGCGGCGGAAGCCGGCATAGAAAACGCCGCTCACCAGCAGGATCGAGCCGAGCAAGGTGATGACGATGTCATGGCGCATGCTTAGCGAAATCTCGGCGACGTAGGCGGAACGGCCGGTGACCAGAATCTCGAGGGGTCCGCCATCCCAACCCTCGTGCGCCTTGGATTGAAACGCTTTCACTTCCCGCATCAGTTTCTGGCAATCGAACGCACCGATGCCCGGCTGGTTCGTGACCGTGAGGAAAACGCGCATTGTCCGGTCGGGCGAAGTGAGCGGCTGGTCTTCCTCGATTGACGAATTGCTCGCGAAAGGTTTTAGCGCCGGCCCGATCACGCCGAGCGGATCAAGGCCCAGCTCGATTTGGGGGCGCGGCGACCCGGCTTCGATCTCCTCGTGCAACCGATGCAAGCGTTCCTGGATTTTCGCCGGCTGCAACAACGACAACGTTTGCTCGAACGCGGCCGGATCGAGATTCAAAAGAAGCGGGACTGCGATCGATTGCAGATCCCGCACGCCCTCCGGCGTCTCAATCGGCACTCCAGACAGGAGGCGTTTGCACCAGGGCTGCTCCCGCAAACGTTGGGCGAATGTCGGCGCGAATTCTTCCAGCTTATCGACGTCGTTCGGCTGCGCGACCAGCGCGAAAGTCAGGTCTCGGACCTGAACGAAATCGCTGTTGTAAACCTTAAGGCCTTCGACGGATTCGAAACCACCGGGAAGCAGATTGAGCACTTCGGTGTCCAATTTCATTCGCGTGACCAGCACGCCGATGGAAGCCGCGCTAATCAGGGCGACAGCCAGCCAGACCAGGCCGCGTCGTCGCGTTACGAGATGGGCAATGGTGGAATGAATGGCCATGGATAAAGAGCGAACCGCAGGGGCGACCGTCGCGTTTCAACACCCGCTGGTCAAAAACGGAAGGTGAACGTCTCGCCGCCGTAGGAATGAGTCAGGGTCGGCTTGTCTCCCAGGGCCATCAGTTTCTCTCGCAGTTGCAGCCAGCCGCGGAGCCGCGGCGGTGCGTGGGCCATGCTCCCCGACCAACTGACGCCCGCCAATGGGCCCTTCACGCTGAAGAAATTCGCGTCCTGCCGGATTTCGAGCAGCGCCACTCCCGGGCCTTTCGTGAAGGTGAGCTCGAAGTCGCCAGCCTTCGAAAAACGCACCAGCACTTCGCCGATCAACGTCGTCCGTTTGCCGTGATACAACAGCTGGCCGTTCCGTGCCTGCCAATCGAGCGCCGGTCCCGTGAACTGGTGGCGCACCGTCTCGCAGCTGGTGAACGCCAGCGCCAGCGCGACCAGAAGGATGAGCAGTCGAAAGGATCGCGATCGCATTATGCCACCCTCTCCAGTTCTTGCGCGGACACGGCAGCCGGCTCCTTTTGGGGAATCAGGGTGCGCCGCGGGCAAAGCGGAAGGTAGCGTTGCAGCCAAACGAGCAAATAAAAAATCCCCATCCGCCATCGAATGGCGAAGCTATCGCCGACGTTGCCGCCGAGGACGGCGTTCACCGCCGGCGGGATCTGGAAGATGTCCTGTGGGTGCAGGAAGACTTCGATGAATTCCTTCGAGTACCAGGCATCGACGAACCGAAGATAGACATCCATCGCCTGGTTGACCTTCCGCTCATAGCGCGCGAACAGCTTTTTGCGCTTGGCCGGACGATCCAGCACGACATGCAGCGCGTCTGCGGCTTGTTCGCCGCCGAGGACGGCGAGGAAAACGCCGCTGCTGAAAACCGGGTCGATGAATCCAGCTGCGTCCCCCGCCAGCATCCAGCGATCGCCGGTCAGCCGCGTGCTGCGATATGAAAAATCGGCCGCCGTCCGGACCGGCGTGACG
>JALYIN010000510.1 GCA_030775765.1 Verrucomicrobiota bacterium | reverse complement strand
GTATCGTTTCGATCGACCTGGAACGACCGGCGCGCGAGCTACCCGCGAACGTGCGGTTCATTTGCGGCGATAGCGTCGCGCCCGAAACCGTCGCCGCCGCGCGCTCGGCTTCTTCGGGCCGCAAAACCTTGGTGATCGCCGACGGCAATCACGCCGCGGACCACGTTCTCCAGGAGATGCGGCTCTACGCTCCGCTGATCTCGGTCGGTTCCTATTTCATCGCGGAAGACGGGATCGTCGATGTGATGGAATGGAAGGAATACACGCCCGGTCCGATGGTCGCGGCGCAGCGATTCCTCGCCGAAACCAACGAGTTCGTCCTTGATCGGTCCCGGGAAAAATTTCTGCTCACCTACGCACCGGGCGGCTTCTTGAAACGAGTCAGCCCGGCAGGCTAGCGTTCTTCCTCTTCTCTCGTCCGGAGAATTAAGAGGTAGAGTAACATCGAAGAGCAAATCCCGCTAGCGAAAGATGCTGCGGAAGATGTGATGAACCGTGCGCCCGACCGCCGCGGGAAAATTCGGGGGGCGCCGGCGGTGGCGCGAAGGCCGCCGGACCCGCGCTTCCTTGATCGAGACGATCTCGAGCGAATCGCCACGCTTGGCGAGATTGATGGTGTCGTCGGTCCGGCCGTTCGCTTTGCGGCTGTGTTCAGGGTTCGCGACGTCGAACACGACGCGAATCTTCGCGATGGTGTTGTTCCCGGTGCGAACTACCCGCAGCGAATCGCCCAGGTTGTATTTTCGGCTGGGCCAGCGCTGGTCGTAGACCGCCAGCTCGTTTCGAATGTATGGCTTATCGACGACGCCGTGATCGAAGTACTCGACCCGTTCCGCGTAGAACGCGAGTTCATCGTCCGGGTTCGGCGACTGGCAGGCGTCGAAATAACGGCGCAAAAAATTGCGGATCTCAGCCTTCGCTACGTCGCTTGCATTTTGCGCTTTGGTTGGAACGGGCGCTCGGGTCGGGCGCGGCTCATGCAAGGCCGCGTCGCTCTTCAGGACCGGGAGATCAGGGAGATCGCGAGCGCCTTCGGACGGCGGCGCGGCTTCGCCGATTCCAAGCGAGTAAAGCGTAACTTCATCCGCGGAGCCGGTCTGCGCGAAGCCCTGTCGTTGCTGATAGCGCTTAAGCGCCATCGCGTATTCCGGGCTTTGGCGGCCGTCGATGTCGCGGAAGAACAGATGCCGCTTTCGGAGTTCCTCCTGCACCTGGCGCGTCTCTTCGTCCGCGAACGCGCTGCGGAAGCCTACCAGCGCGCAAAGCAACGAAAGGATGAGCGACTTTTTCGACACAATTACAGGTTCGCGGCTGAGGGGGACGACGGATTCAAGCGCCTTACATAGCAACTCCTCTGCCGCAACTTCCAGATCATGCGACCGGTTCGGGTCCGGCCACCAGTTTCGGAATTCGCGTCGCCATGAACATCGCCACGAAAAGCAGGAACGCTGCGAGATACCAGGGCGCGCCGGGAAGACTCCAGCCTTTCGCCGGGTCGATAAAATACGCGAACGTGAAGTTGAACAGCCCGGGCCCGATGATCCACGCCAGGCTGCATAGGCTTCCGATCGCGCCCTGAAGTTCGCCCTGCTCGGATTCGCTCACCCGCCGCGACATCATCCCCTGCGCGGCGGGGCTCGAGATGGTCCAAAGCATCATTACCGGAATTGAGAGGAAGAAAAACGTGCCGGTGCGCGCGAGACCGGCGAAGGCCATGCCGAGGGCGCCGAAGAATTGGCCGATGTAAAGGGTGCGGCGTTCACCGAAACGCGAGACCATCGCCGGCACGATCAAACTGGAAATCACGATGGAACAAATGCCGACCAAGGCAAGCGACATGCCGATTGTTCCTTCCCTCCAGACATAACGAAAAATCGTGTAGAGCGCCCAAACGTTGAAAACTTCGTGCGCGACGTAGCCGATGAACTGGATCGTCGCGAGCCGGAACAATTCCGGGTGAGATCGCAAGAGCACGAGCGAGCCAACAGGATTGGCCCGGCGAAGCGTGAAGCCTTTACGTTTTTCCAAAGGCAATGATTCGGGTAAAACGAAATAGCCGTAGAGCGCGTTGGCCAGACTCAAGCCGCCGGCCACCCAAAACGGCAGCCGCGGATCGGAATTGCCGAGCAATCCTCCGAGGGCCGGGCCGAGCACGAACCCAACCCCAAACGCCGCGCCGATCATCCCGAACGCGGCGGCCCGCTTCTCCGGCTCGACCACATCCGCGACATAAGCGGTGCCGGTCGTGATGCTCGCTGCGGTAATTCCGGAAATCACGCGCCCGACAAAAAGCCACCCGAGCGTCGGCGCCAGGGCCATGACGATGTAATCGAGCCCGAGCCCGAGATTCGAAAGCAGGATCACCGGCCGCCGCCCGAACCGGTCCGACAACACGCCCAGCACCGGTGAAAAAACGAACTGCATCAGGGCCCAGACTGTCCCGAAAATTCCGAACATTTTCGCGGCATTCGGTGCATCTCCGCCGAGGAAGTTCAGCACCAGCTTCGGCAAAACCGGCGCGATGAGTCCGAGCGCGAGCATGTCGAGCGTAACCGTGATGAAGATGAAAATGACGGCGGCTTTGCGTGGCTTCATGCTGCTGTCGAAGTCATTCGCAGAAACTTCGACGTTGTCATCCTTAGCGCGGCGAAGGACTTCTTTGACTTCCATGCCGGAATTCCGTCCTTGCCTTGCCTGTGAGCCGGCGCATGACTGAGCAATGGCCAACAAAGGCGACGCCGACTACGTGCTCGGCACGCATGACGAAGAAGTCGCCCGCCTCGGGTTACAGCATCGCGTGTGGCGTCCGCACGCCGCTGATTGCTGGCGACGCGCCGGGATTACCATCGGCTCGCGTGTCGTCGACGTGGGCGCCGGGCCGGGATACGCGACGGTGGATCTGGCGGAAATCGTAGGGCCGTCCGGCGAAGTGATCGCAGTCGAACGGTCCGCGCGTTTTCTGGAAGTAAACAAGCAAGCATGTGCGGCGCGTGGCCTTTCGCAGGTCCGCTTTCGCCAGGCAGACCTGATGGAAGAGTCGTTAGGCGGGCTCGACTCCGACTACACGTGGTGTCGCTGGGTCGCCTCGTTCGTCTCCTCACCGGAAAAACTCATCGCCAACATCGCAGGCGCGCTGCGCCCGGGCGGCCTCGCGATTTTTCATGAATACAGCCATTATGAAACGTTCCGGTTCGTGCCGCGGCGTCCGGCGATGGAAGCTTTCGCTGACGAGGTGATGAAGAGCTGGCGCGCCGCCGGAGGAGAACCAAACGTGGCCCTCCAGTTCCCCTCGCTTTTTCGTGACGCCGGGCTGGAAGTGGTGGAAGCGCATCCGCGTATCCTGACGGTTTCGCCGCGCGACTACGTCTGGCAATGGCCGGCAAGTTTCATCGAGATCAATCTCGTCCGGCTGCGCGAGCTGGGCCGGGTGACGGAAGAATGGTGCGAAACGGTCCGCCGCGAGTTCAAAGAGGCCGAAGCCGATCCGGCGACCTTATTCACCACTCCGCTTTTTCTCGAAATCGTCGCGCGGCGCGGTTAGAAACCGGCGAATGAATCGACGCCAGCTTCTTTACAGCGTCCTGCTCGCGCTCGTCTTGACGCTGCTGGGCATCTTCTTTTTCGATCAACCGGTCGCGGCGTTTGTGCTACGCGCCGGCGGGCGACAATCGGTGGTACTACAGGAAGGAACGCACTGGCTGGAGATCGTCACGGGTCAGTCTATCAACCGATATTTTCTCACCTACGTTTTGTTAGGCCTGGGCGCGCTTCTCTTCATTTCCACGGCCCGCCGGCCGATCGCGTGGATCCTGTTGTTCGTCGGGACCGCGCAGGTTGTGACGCGGCTCACAGCCGGCGTGCTGAAGGGAGTTTTCGAGCGGCTCAGGCCCTTCGAGGTCATTCAGGCAGGAAACTGGGATTGGAAATTTTTCTCCGGCCACGGCAACTCCTTTCCTTCAGGACATTCGGCCTTTTTCTGGGGGATCTTCTTCCCGCTCGTCTATCGTTTTCCGCGGTATCGCCTCCCCCTGCTCATCCTCCCCGTCTTCATTACCATCGCGCGCCCGGGCGTAAACGATCACTGGTGCAGCGACGTCTTCGCCTCCGCCGGATTAGCGGCCTTGATCACGCTTATCTTCATCTGGCTTTTTCCAATCAACCCAGCGCCTCGCGGTGTTGCGCTCGCCGCCGAAGGATTGACGAACGCGGACGAAGAGCTATGAGCAAACCCCCGAGCCGATGATCGCCATCTCCTATCGCCGGCAGGATTCCAGCCCGGTCGCCGGTCGTCTCTACGATCGGCTCCAGGCCGAGTTCGGGAAAGGGAGCGTGTTCATGGATTTCGATTCCATTCCGTACGGCGTCGATTTCCGGGAACACATCAAGGAGACGTTGCAACGCGCCAAAGTCATCGTGGCTATCATCGGCCCGGAATGGTCCGGCGGTAAGGGGTTATCAAATCGTCGCATCGACGATCCGACCGATTTCGTCCGGCTTGAAATCGCGAGCGCGCTGGAGAGTGGCATCCCGATCATTCCGGTACTCGTCAACAACACGCCCATGCCCGAGGCCAAGAATCTGCCGCCGGAACTGGAAGGACTGGCTTTCCGCAACGGCCTCGCGCTCGACACCGGCATCGATTTTCATCACCACGCCGACCGGCTGATCGCCGGGATTCACCGGGTCGTAGACCCACCGAAGGAAGCCGCGCCTACCCCGCCTGCTCCTGGAGTTGCGAGTTCAGCAAAGGCGGAAATGGCCGCACGAAAACCTTCTCTCATGTGGCCGATCACGATTGGGGTCGTCGCCCTGGGCGGAATAGCAGCATGGTATTTTTTTCCCGGCCGAGGACCGAGCCAGGTTTCCGTCCACCAGGAACCGCCGCAGGTTACTCGGCGATCGGAAGCCCGGGCTTTACCCACGTCCAGCGTCGCTCCTGAAGTTCCCCAAACTCAGGCAGTGGTGGAACAGATCACTGCGTCCGCGAGCCCGGCGACAACGCCCGGGACAACTGACGCGGCCTCGCCACCTTCCAGCATTGAAACCGGACGCGAACATACCTTCATCGGAAAAGTGGGAGCCAGGGAGGCGACTTTCCGCCTGCGTTTCGAACCGGGCGGCCACATTACCGGAACTTATACCCAGGGAGGCGCCACCTATCGACTCGAAGGCCGCCATCCAAAGGGCAAAATGCTCCTCGATGAGTACAGCGGAGAGAGAGTGAGCGCCCATCTCGAACTGAACCTGATCGAAACAGGAGCCTTGATTCGCTGGGAAGGAACCATGCGCAATACTCCTCCGGACAATCGCATCCTGCCGGTTTTCTTTGAACGTTCGATTACGGGCCAGACTTCACCGGTCGAATCGCCGGCTCCGACGGCGGCGGAAAGTAGCGGCACCGGCGAATACAGCTATCGCGGCACGGTCGGTCCCTACGAAGCTACTTTCCAACTTCGCTTCGAACCGAATGGCCGCGTGACTGGCACCTACAGCCTTGCGAACAACAAGAATCTCGTGCTCCGCCTCGAAGGGCGCAATCCCAAGGGCAAACTCACTCTGGACGAATACACTCGCGACCGTCTCACCGCGCGGATCGAGCTTACCTTGAACGATTCCGGCGGCGAGATCCGCTGGGAAGGTACCATGCATAACACCCCGCCCGATAACCGCGTGTTTCCGGTTTCCTTCACCCGCCCGCGAAAGTAACCCATTGACCTATGAGAACCATTCGAGCGATTTCAGTTATTGGCCTGGCCACTCTGTTCCTGGCACCAAACGTTTTCAGCGTAAAGCCCAGGGACCCCAAGGCGACGGCCGACTACTTTCCGTTGCGCGTCGGGGACTCCTGGACCTATCGCAATAACGAAGAAGGCGGCTACACTTTGAAGGTCCTCAGTGAGGAACCGCAGGAAGGCGGGCCAGTTCGGTACGTGGTCGAGTTCCGCTCCGGCGTGATAATCCAGAACATATTTTCGAAGGTGGGTGGCTGGGTGCTCTTTCACGCCGAGAGTTATCCTGAGCATGAGGGACTCAAGGCCACCTACGAACCGCCGAAGCAGTACCTACCAAATCCTCTGGTTGCCGGGCAAAAGTGGGAGTGGAGCGGGAAAGATCCCACCCAGGTGGAACACCAGGAAAAAAGTCGCGTCGTTGGCTTCGAGAACGTGACCGTAGCCGCCGGCAAGTATCGCGCGATGAAAGTGGTAACCGAAGTAAGCGGCGGCGCTATCCCGATGATTAAGACAAACTGGTACGCCGACGGCGTCGGATTGGTAAAATCCTCCACTGATGGCGGCAAGATCAAGTATGGCTCGGAGCTAACTGATTACAGCTTTAAGAAAAGTACCGCCAAATAAGTTCCCCTGCTGTGAAGAGCAGGATCCGCATCCCTGATCCGCGCACCGATCTTATCCACGCCTCTGGTCGTGGCGGCATTACCCTAGTGCTCGGTGCGGGAATTTCGGTCGCGCGAGGATTGCCGGACTGGAATTCGCTTGCGCAGGATTTATGGCGGTTGGCTTTCGGCCGCCGAAAATCGCCCTGGGAAACGTCAGGAGAAGCTAAATCACCGCGCGAAGTGCCGCAGTTTCTGCCGATCGTTTTTGAATTGGCCTATGAGAAGCTCGGCGCGGAGCGCTTCTTGACTGCGTTGCGCACGAAGCTTTATCAAAAGGCGCGCTTTCCGATCAAAGACCGGAAGTTCCCCACCTCGCATGAGAGTCTGGCCGTGCTGGCGCGACTGATTGTGCAAGAACTCCGACGCGGACGCGAGCGACGGATCGATTCCATCATCACCCTCAATGCGGACGACCTTCTCGAGCAGGCGTCCTTTGCGCTGGTCGGCGGGGCCTCGTGGAAACTAGGCGAAGAAGTTGTGCGAGTGGTCGCGCGGCCCACGCACTCGGCCCTGCGCGGCGATCGGTTTCGACCGATTCCCGTTTACCATATCCATGGATTCCTGCCCTCGAACATTGTTTCCAATTACGGCGCGCGCTCCGGCCGGTCGGGCATGACCTTCGCCGATGCATTCGATCACATGCTCGTGTTTACCGATGCCCAATACTGGTCCACCAGCGCCACTGTCCTCGCCTTCGCAAATCGCATCATGTTATCTGCACTTAGCGAGACTCGATGCCTGTTTATCGGCTTGTCGATGACCGACATCAATTTGCTCCGCTGGCTCGCGCTCCGGACCTTGGAGCGAGATCGCGACGTGAGTGAAGTGCAGCGGCTCAGCCGGACCGGTCGCCGGACCGGAATACAAGTCGAGATCGTAAGACGGATGTTTAATCGGCACTTTTGGATTCGCGCGGCATCCGACGATCCCACGGGTTTCCTATCCGAATTCCTGGCAGTTCGCGGGATTCGCTCGGTTGAGCTGAAGAACTGGACCGGCGCCGAATTTCAACGCCTCATCCAGAGATGTTTCCCCACGAGGGCAAACCCAATCCGCTCAAAGACGAAATAGCAACACGGCCGAATTCCGCTAGTAGCGGTAGTGCTCCGATTTATACGGGCCTTCGATCGGCACGCCGAGGTACTCGGCTTGCTTGTCGCTCAGCTTCGTCAGTTTCACGCCGATCTTTTGCAGATGCAGGCGCGCCACTTCTTCATCGAGCTGTTTCGAGAGAACGTAGACGCCGACCTTGTAGGTGTCGCGGTTCTTCCAGAGATCGAGTTGCGCCAGCACCTGGTTCGAGAACGAGTTCGACATGACGAAGCTCGGATGACCGGTCGCGCAACCCAGATTCACCAGCCGGCCTTCCGCCAGCATGAAGATCTCGTGGCCATCGGGGAAAGTGTACTTATCCACCTGCGGCTTGATGTTCGTCCTCTTTACGTCTTTGCGCTCATTGAGCGGCTCAACCTGAATCTCGTTGTCGAAGTGCCCGATGTTGCAGACGATCGCCTGGTCTTTCATCCGCTCCATGTGCGCGAGCGTGATGATGTCGACGTTGCCAGTCGTGCTCACATAAATGTCGCCGCGGCCGAGCGTGTCTTCCACTGTCGTCACTTCGTAGCCTTCCATCGCCGCCTGGAGCGCGTTGATCGGGTCGATCTCGGTGATGACAACGCGGGCGCCCTGGCCGCGCAATGATTGCGCGCAGCCTTTGCCCACATCGCCGTAGCCGCAAATGACCGCGACTTTGCCCGCGATCATGACGTCAAGCGCGCGGTTGAGTCCGTCCACCAGCGAATGCCTGCAACCGTAAAGATTGTCGAACTTCGATTTCGTGACGGAATCGTTCACGTTAATCGCGGGAACCAGCAGCTGATTCTGCTGCTGCATTTTGTAGAGGCGATGCACGCCGGTCGTCGTCTCTTCCGAAACGCCGCGCCAGTCCTTCACCATCTCATGCCAGCGATAAGGGTTCTCGCGCTGCACTTCCTGCAACAGATCCTTGATCACTTGCTCTTCCTTGTTCGAGGAAGGCGATTTCACCCATTCGCCGCCTTCTTCGAGTTCGTAGCCCTTGTG
>JALYIN010000509.1 GCA_030775765.1 Verrucomicrobiota bacterium | reverse complement strand
AATTCAGATTCCGCTCTTCCGCCATGGAATGGAGGTAGCCGTTCAGGCTATCGATGTAGATAAATTTGGCGCTGTCGTTCTCCACGGCCGAACGGATGCGGGAGGATAACTGGCCTGGGGAAAGCTCCGCCGGATCCACCTGGAGGACGGAAACCAAGCCGTCATCGACGAGCTTGTCCAATCCAAGCCCGAGCCCTTGCGCGCGCGCGAAAAGAATAGGCAGGCTTTCATCAAAAGTGTAAATCGCGACCTTCTCTCCGCGCCTCGCAGCCGCCACCGCGAAGGTCAGCCCGATGCTGGATTTTCCCGAGCCTGGAGGACCCGTGAACAGTGTGCTCGTTCCGCGCGCCAATCCTCCGCCGAGAAGAACGTCGAGGCCTTCGATTCCGCTAGTCACATTTTCGTTCGGAAAATTGCGATGATGTTCCGCTGCGATCAATCGGGGGAAAGCGGCGATCCCGCCTTTCTCAATGACATAATCATGATAGCCGCCGCGGTAAGTAGTCCCGCGAATTTTCTGCACGCTTAATCGCCGCCGTTCCGCACCATATTCCGGTGCCAGTTGCTCCAGCACGAGCACGCCATGCGCGAGGCTCAGGACGTGACTGTCCATCCCATCTACGCTCAGGTCATCCAGCAGCAACGTCGTGCAGTTCCGTCCCGCGAGGTATTGCTTGAAGGCGAGAATCTGCCGGCGATAACGGAGCGGCGTTTGCGAAAGAAGGCGCAGCTCGGAAAGGGAATCAAACGCCACGCGAGTCGGCTGGATGCGCTCGACCGCGTCGAGCAGCAGGCGGGTCGTTTCTGTTAACTCGACTTCGGAAGCATGAAACAAAGTATTCTGCGATTGGGCAGAGAGCTGTTGTTCAATCGCTGATAACTCCACGATCTCGACGCCGTCCAACGACCAGCCGTGAGACAACGCGACTTCTTCGACTTCGTCACGTGTCTCGGACAAGCTGATGTAGAGCACCTTCTCGCCGGCGCGCGCGCCCGTGAGCAGAAACTGCAGCGCAAGCGTTGTCTTCCCGGCTCCGGGCGCGCCTTGCAAAAGATAAAGACGGCGCGAAGGCAGGCCCCCTTTAAGAATGTCGTCGAGGCCGGGAATCCCTGTCGTGACCTTAACGTTATGCGCAGCCGGCTTTTTGCTCACTTGGCCGCGATCTTAGAAAGTGGAACGTCGAATACCAGAAATTTCTGGCTCGAACGGAAAAAGAATCATCGCGTAGATACGGGCGTCGCCCGCCCGCCGGATGTGCTTGTCATTGAATGCACCGGCCGAGCCGTGATGTTGCGCCGTGTTGGAGGGACTCGAGGTCAACTTGGTGGTGCCCGATTTGTGGCAACAGCAAGCCGTCCGAGCGTTGCGGGAAGGAAAGGACGTAATTGTCCAGGCGCCGACGGGTTCCGGTAAGACCTACATTTTCGAATTGCTCTATCCGTCGCTGAAAGGGCAGGCGATTTTCACCGTGCCGACGCGCGCTCTCGCCAATGACAAGCTCGCGGAATGGCGCGCGCGCGGCTGGGATGTGGGCATCGCCACTGGCGATCTTGCGCTCAATCTCAACGCGAAGGTTTTGGTGGCGACGTTGGAAACTCAGCGCGCGAGGTTTTTGCGGCGCGACGGACCAAAGCTCCTGGTGGTCGATGAATATCAAATGATCGCGGATCCGGTCCGCGGTGTGCATTACGAGTTGTCACTCGCGCTCGCGCCGCCGGAAACCCAGTTGCTGTTGCTGAGCGGCAGTGTCCAGAATCCGCACGACATCGTTTCGTGGTTCCAGCGCATCGGGCGCGATCCGGTCCTGATCTCGCACGACGAACGGCCCGTCCCCCTCGAGGAAATCGATCTCCGCGCTTTGCCGGACTCAGCGTTCGTCCAGACGAAGAGCTTTTGGCCGCGGATAATCGGCAAGGCGTTGCGCGCGGAGCTGGCGCCGGTGCTCGTCTTCGCGCCGCGCCGAAACGCCAGCGAAGAGATGGCGCAGGCCATCGCTTCCGCGATGTCGTTGCGCGATCCCTTGCCGCTCTCGGCGGAACAGGAAGCGCTGGCCGGGAAACGGCTTGCGAAATTATTGCGGAACCGGGTCGCCTATCATCACAGCGGATTGAGCTACGCCGTGCGGGCGGGGTTGATCGAGCCGCTGGCGAAAGCCGGACAGCTCAATGTGGTTGTCGCCACGATGGGTCTCGCGGCCGGGATCAATTTTTCGATGCGTTCCGTGCTCGTCACCGACCTTCGCTATAAGGCGGGAAACTTCGAGCGGCTCGTGGAGCCGGATGAGCTTCTCCAGATGTTCGGCCGCGCCGGACGCCGCGGACTCGACGATGTCGGTTACGTCCTGATGTTGCCTGACATTCCGCGGCTCGGCGACGCACGCCCACGTAAATTGAAGCGGGCCACGCAAGTCGATTGGCCGAGCCTGATCAGCGTGATGCGCGCTGCCGTAGCCGGGATCGACAACAATCCTTTCGCGGCGGCGGTGAATCTGAGCCACTCGCTTTTCAGCACCCAGAAAGTACCGATCGGCGCCGAGCATTCGCTTTCCACGGGACCCAAACCGTGCGGCCTCTGGGTGGACGCGGAGCGCGCCCGCTTCGTCCGCCGGCCCATTGTCGAAATCCTGAACTCGGCCGGCGAATGGGAGCCAAAGCCGAAGATCGGTAACGTGTCGTTAGGCCAACTTTTCGTGCGCGAGAATGATGCCTGGGTGCGCGCCTTAACCGTGCCGCGCATGCTCGATGGCCGCGGCTTCGGAAATCTCTGCAAGCTGCGCGACCAGGGAATCTACGGCCGCGAAATTCCGCTCGCGATGATTGTGGGCGAGGATGCAATTGCTCCGGTGAAATGGCTGCGCAAAAAACTGGAGCAGAAATCCCTCACGAAAGCGCTCTTCGACGAGATCGTGCCGCCGTTACTGCCTGAGATCACGGGCGGACAGGTTGCGGAAATCGTCACCCGCGCCAACACGGTCTCCGCCCGAGTTCATTTCGGTGACGTCGAGGTCATGGCGGTCGTCGATTCTCACGGCGTCGCCATACTCGATCCGCCGGAGCGCGAAGCGATCCCGCTCATCTGCCGGCAATGCTCCGAACTCGAGCACGATCTTACGGTCGCCATCACCAACTCGCCGGCCTACGCCTGGCGCCAGCTCGGTCTGGGGTCGGAGGACGGCTCGCCCACGCGCCGTGGCATTCTGTTCTCATTCTTTCACGCCGGCGAGGGGCTCGCGATCGCTGCCGGCCTCGAGGATGAAAACTATCCGATCGACGATCTCGTTTTCGACCTGGCGAACATCCGGGCCGGTCCCCGTTTTGCCGGTGAAGACGCGCCTCTCGGTGGTCGCCTCGGCATTCTCTGCCAGAAAGTTTACGGCCGCGCCGACCACCCGGGCTATTTGGAAATGGGCGTGCCGGTGCAATACGGCTCTGGTGCTTCCGAAGTGATGCGCGAGCTAGCCGCGGATCCCTCGGCGCGCTACCGGTTCACCAACGAATCGCTTCGGCACGGCGATATCGAACGCGCCCTGATGGAGTGGCGCAGTCTTCTGCGGCATATTGTCGGCGCGCCGGTTCTGGATTGGGAGCGCTGGCTGGCCCTGCGAAAAATCGCCGCGCATTTTATCGGCAACACCTCGTCGCCGGCCGCGGTTGATTTTCCCCCATTGCTCGCCTCGCAACGGCGCCGCCTGGTTGCCGGAGTTAGGTCTTCGTAATCGTGCCCGACGTTGCGTGCTTTCGCGCGGCTAAGATCGCCGATTTCCCGGAACGGTTTCTGTTTCTCCGGCGCACCGTAGCGCCGGCGCGGGCAAGTCTCTCAAGGCTTCGTTTTCGGCGGATTCGTGACTTCGGTGCGTTGACTAAAGCGGTCTGCCTGCTCCTGGCGCAAGCTTTTTACCACTGGCGTCGGCGTTGGTTTCGAGTCGCTTTTCTGCACCGTCTTTTTCTTTCCATCCAAACTCACGTTGTTCTCCTCGGCGACCTTATCCCAGGTTTTTCCAGCGCTTTTCAGCTTCGCGATGTCGGAGAAGCTTTTTCCGCACGCATTGGCGATCGCGTGCGCGGCGTAAAGATCGCCATAACTGAAACTCGATTTCGCCTTTTCCTTCTCAAGGGTCGCCACGGGAACATGCGTGCTCGCGGAGATCGACTTTAACACGATGTTCGGGCCGCCCGGTTTTTGCGCATCAACGTTGAGGCTGGCGGCCGTCTTATCGATCGACGCAGCTTGCCCGGTGAGGGCGGTCACGGAGAACAAAACCAGGAGGGCGAGGAAGAAGTTTTTTATTTTCACATAGACGATTCGATTGCCACCCTCCGCCTGACCGCTTTTTTATCCAACCCGAGGCACCCGAAGGTTGCTCTGGGACACGCCGATTCGCCATCGACCTTTTGCGATGCATGGTATGCCTTCGAAAATGTCACCACCGGAGAAAACGCCGGCCGCGCTCGGTTATCGGATGCCGGCGGAATGGGAACCGCACGCGGCGACCTGGCTTTCCTGGCCACGGCGGGAAGGGATCAGTTTTCCCGGCGCATTCGATCGCGTTCTGCCGGTGCTGCGGCAGATGGTAGAAACGCTCCTCAGCTCGGAGCCGGTTTGCATCAATGTCTGTAACGGCGCGCATGAAGCAGAAGCGCTCGAAGCCCTGGACGGCTTGCCCCGCGGCCGCCTTACCTTTTATCGAATCCCGACGAACGAGCCGTGGTGCCGCGATCATGGCCCAATTTTTTTGACGCGTCAGGATGAACCGCGGTTGGCCGTAATCGACTGGGATTACAACGCCTGGGGCGGCAAGTATCCGCCCTGCGATCTGGACGAAGTCGTGCCGACTCGCGTTGCCGAAATCCTGGGCGCGCCGATCTTTTATCCTCGCATGATCCTCGAGGGCGGCTCGATCGATGTGAATGGTGCCGGCGCGCTGCTCACTTCGGAAGGCTGTCTCCTGAATCCGAACCGGAACCCGACATTTTCGCGCGAACAGATCGAGGAGCGCCTGCGTGATTATCTCGGCATCACCGACATCCTTTGGCTTGGTCAGGGCATCGAAGGCGATGATACCGACGGCCACGTCGACGATCTGGCCCGCTTCGTGAGCGAGCGGACAATCGTGACCGTCATCGAGGAGAATAGAGACGACCCGAACTACAAACCGCTGCGAGAGAACCTGGCGCGAGTTCGCGCGATGAAATGGAGAGGCGAACCATTCGAAATCGTGACGCTGCCGATGCCCCGCCGGATCGACCGCGAAGATCTGCGCCTCCCCGCCAGCTACGCGAATTTCTACATCGCGAACGAATGCATCCTGCTCCCAACGTTCAACGACCCGAGCGACGCCGTTGCCGAATCAACCCTGGCAAAACTTTTTCCGCAGCGCCGCATCGTCCCGATCGATTGCACCGAATTGATCTGGGGCCTCGGCGCCTTCCATTGCCTGACGCAGCAGCAGCCGGCGGCCTAAACGAGGGGCCGTGCCTTGATGCTCAATTGACTTGCGCTGGTGTTTTTCGCAGCAGCGGCTCCAGCACGCGCCAGACATTCTCCCCCAGGATGCGCTGGCCGGCGGCGTTTGGGTGGACGCGGTCCCACTGATTGAGCTCGGGATTTCCGCCCACGCCTTCCAGAAGATACGGAATCAGGATGGCCCGGTTCTTTTCCGCGAGCGCGCTGAAGATTCCGCCGAAGGCGCCCACGTAATCGTCGTTCGAAAAATCCGGGAGCTGTATGCCGGCGATAACGATTGCTGCGGTCGGATGCCGGGCGCGGACCTGGTCGATGATTGCCTGAAGATTGGCGCGGATTTGGTCGATGGGAATGCCGCGGAAAGCGTCGTTGATCCCGAGCTCGAGGATGAAAATATCAATCCTCTTGTGCCCGCGCAGAAGGGCCGGCAGACGCCGTAATCCGCCCGCGGTGGTATCGCCGCTCGAACCGGCGTTGACCATCTCGAATTCGTAACCGGCCGCGCGCATCTTTTCCGCGACGAGGGCGGGATAGGCCTGCTGGCGGGAAAGGCCGTAACCCGCCGTGAGGCTATCGCCGAGCGCTATGATCGTGATCACTTTCGAAGCATCGCGTTTCGCGGGCTGGGCGGTTTGGAATGCCAGCAGGGCCAATGCGCCGATGAGAAAACGAAGCTTCACGAAAACTCTTCGACGGCGCCGCTCCGTTTCCGTTCAAACTCCGCCTGCGTTTCCTATTTGCGTTCCCGATTCGCCGCAATTAGTAACCTACCCGCTCCGCACTGGGCGCGTCCGTCACTTCAACCCTTCTTTTCTTATGGCAAATTACGGCATCAACGGCTTTGGCAGAATCGGTCGCAACGTCCTCCGCGCAATGGGGCAGAGCGACGTCAAACGCATCGCTGCCATCAACGATCTCACCGATACAGCTACCATTGCGCACCTGCTCAAATGGGACTCCGTCCATGGAAAATTCGATGGCGAGATCGGCCACGATCCTGAAAACATCATCGTGCGCGGCCACAAGATCAGGCTCTTCAAGGAACGCGATCCCGCCAATTTGCCCTGGAAAGATCTCGGCGTGGACGTCGTGCTGGAATCCACCGGCTTCTTCACCAGTCGCGATAAAGCCGAGTTGCATCTGACGAAAGGCGGCGCCAAACGCGTCCTGATCAGCGCGCCCGCGAAGAGTCCGGACGCGACGCTGTGCCTCGGCGTGAACGACGAAGTCTACGATCCGGCAAAGCATTTCATCATTTCCAACGCGAGCTGCACCACCAACTGCCTCGCTTCGATGGCCAAAGTATTGCACGACAGCTTCGGGATCGTGAACGGCTTCATGAGCACCATCCACAGCTACACGAACGACCAAAGAATCCTGGATTTTCCCCATGAAGATTTGCGGCGCGCCCGGGCGGCGGCCGTCAGCATCATCCCTTCGAGCACCGGCGCGGCGAAAGCGATCGGCGAAGTGATTCCCGCCCTGAAGGGAAAGCTGAACGGCGGCGCGTTCCGCGTCCCAACACCGGATGGTTCGGTCACCGATTTCACGGCGATCCTCGAAAAGGACGCGACCGTTGATTCGATTAACGCCGCCTTCAAGGAAGCCGCCGCGAGCACGCGTTACAAAAACATTCTCGAATACAGTGACGAGCCGCTGGTCTCGATCGACATCGTCGGGAACCCGCACTCCTGCATCTTCGACAGCCAACTGACGATGACTCACGGCGGCAAATTCGTGAAGATCGTCGGCTGGTACGACAACGAGTGGGGCTACAGCAACCGCTGCGTCCAGATGATGGAGCTGCTCGGGAAATAGCCGGAGAATTGGACCGGATTTACAGGATTAACTGGATGGAAGAATCCGGGGCCGACTCTTTTCCGAAATCCTGTTAATCCTGTTAATCCTGTTGATCCTGTCTGATGAATAAGCTCAATCTCCGCGATCTCGAAGTTCGGGAGCGGCGCGTGCTGGTTCGCGTGGACTTCAATGTCCCCACAGAAGAACGCGACGGGAAGATCGCGATCACGGACGACACCCGGATCCGCGAGAGTCTGCCGACGATCAATTATCTGCGCGAAAACAGCGCAAAGACAATCCTGATGGCGCACTTCGGACGGCCCAAGGGGAAACCGGCGGAGAAATACTCCCTCCGGCCAGTCGCGGATTATTTGCACACGCTGATCGATCACCCGGTCGCATTCAGTCACGAGACGATTGGAACAATCCCGGAAGAAATCATCGCGCACATGAACGACGGCGACGTCACGCTGCTCGAAAACGTTCGTTTTCATCCGGGCGAAGAAGCGAACGATCTGGCGTTTGCCGAATCGCTCGCGAAACTGGGCGACGTTTACGTGAACGACGCCTTCGGCGCGGCCCATCGCGCGCACGCGAGCACCGCCGGCATCACGAAGTTCGTCAAGCAATCGGCCATGGGGTTCCTGATGGAAAAGGAAATCCAATATCTTTCCCACGAATTGGCGAAACCGGCGAAGCCGTTTGTGGTGATCCTCGGTGGCTCGAAGGTGTCGGATAAGATCGGCGTGATCGAAGCGCTCATGGACAAGGCTGACACGATTTTGATCGGCGGCGCGATGGCGAACACCTTCTGGAAAGCGCAGGGAGTCCCGATCGGCGCGAGCCGGGTGGAAGCCGACAAGCTCGATCTCGCGCGCGAGATCCTGGATCTGGCGAAGCAAAAAGGCGTCCGCTTCCTGTTGCCGGTGGACGCGGTTGAGACTCAAAAGGTCGAAGCGGGTTCGCCGGGACGAAACACCAGCCGCGTTACGCCGACGCATGGGATCAGCGAAGGCTGGCAGGCGGTGGATATCGGCCATGCGACGGTCACCCTCTACGAAGACGAAATCGCGAGGGCGAAGACGATCTTGTGGAACGGTCCGGTGGGCGTTTTCGAGATACCGGCGTTTGCGACAGGAACGATCGCGATCGCTGAAGCGCTGGCCCGCTCGAAAGCGACGACCATCATTGGCGGCGGCGATTCCGTCACCGCAGTCAAGCAGGCGGGCCTGGCTGAGAAGATGACTTTCATTTCCACCGGCGGCGGTGCATCGCTTGAATTGATCGAGGGGAAAGAACTTCCTGGGATCGCCGCGCTGAGTGATCGCTCGCAATAGCCTGTTAATCCAGCTCACGCGCCGATTTGCTTTGCAAGCGCCTGCTCGTTCCCAAACTCTGTTTGGGAGTGGCATTTGTCTTTGAAACTCTGTTTCGCAGCTCGGGAAAACAGAGTTGCCGGGACAATGTCATTCCCAAACAGAGTTTAGGAACAAGGATGACGAAAACAGCGCCTAGGAGATCGAGAACGAGCCGGTGTGAACAAGCAACTCGCTAATCGATTCGTTACCCTCGCTCTGGGATTGGGTGCGCTCCTGGTGACGAGCTTTGTTTACCACGCCCTCCTGCCGCCCTCGCTTCCCGATGGCGTGGCGGAAAAGCTGAATTTCTTCGCGGAGCACAAAGACCAGTTCGATACGATCTTTCTTGGATCGAGCCGTTTCTACTACGCGATTTCGCCGAAAAATTTCGACCACCTCACGCGCGAGAACGGCGCCCCGACAAGGTCTTTCAATTTCGGCATCGATGGGATGAATCCGCCGGAAACTTTTTACGTCCTCGACCAAATCCTGAAGACGGAACCGCGGAACCTGAAATGGGTTCTCGTGGAGGCCGACAACATCGAGACCAAGTCGCACGTCAAGATTCTCGGCACCCAGCGCCTTCTCTACTGGCACGATTGGCCGCGGACCGCGCTGGTTTTGAGAAAAGCGGTGAATCCGCGCCCTGGAACGAAATGGTATGAGCGGCTCAACCGGCTTTGGAGTGCGAAGCGCGAGCTGATCCTGCACCTCGGCCTTTTCCAGAAGCAATTCACTAACGT
>JALYIN010000508.1 GCA_030775765.1 Verrucomicrobiota bacterium | reverse complement strand
ATCCTGTTTCGCTCGCCGAGAACATCGAGAATGTAACCGCAATCCGACTTCGATCCTTCCGAGATGAAGATCTCGTCAGGGGCGATCTCGATGCCGCGCTCGCGGTAATCCTGTTGCGCGATTTTTTCCCGGAGCGACTCAAGGCCCTGCTCGTGCCCGTAGCCACGGAAAGTTTCACGCACGCTCAACTCGTCCACGGCACGATGCATGGCCGTGATCACGGCCGGCGGCAATGGCTCGGTGACGTCGCCGATACCGCACCGGATCAGGCGCTTCGCCGCGTCGGGATGCGCTTCGCAAAACTCGCGCACCCGCCGCGCGATCTCCGGGAAGAGATAGCCAGCCTGGAGCTTGAGATAGTTGTCGTTTAGAAAGGCCACAAGGAGCGGCGGCCACAACCCGCCGATTTCTCAGGTGCGGCGGTTTTAAACCGCCCCTCCTCGCAAATTAGTAATTCTTCGCGACCGCGTCCCAGTTCACAACGTTCCACCACGCCTTGATGTAATCAGGCCGGCGGTTCTGGTAGTTGAGATAATAGGCATGCTCCCAGACGTCCACGCCCAGCAGCGGCGTGTTGCCTTCCATGAGTGGGCTGTCCTGGTTTGGCGTCGAGACCACTTCAAGTTTGCCGCTCTTGTTCTTGATCAGCCACGCCCAGCCGCTGCCGAAACGTTTCACACCCGCGTCGGCGAATTTTTCCTTGAAGGCGTCGAAGCTCCCGAAGGTGGACTTAATATCGTCGCCCAATTTTCCGGAAGGTTCGCCGCCGGCTTTCGGGCCCATGATTTTCCAGAAGAAAGAATGGTTCGCGTGACCGCCGCCATTGTTGCGCACGACGGCGCGAATGTCTTCGGGCACCGCGTTGAGGTCCTTGATCAAATCCTCGACAGATTTGGCGGCAAGGTCGGGCTTGTCCTTGAGCGCGTTGTTGACGTTGGTGATGTAAGTCTGGTGATGCTTGGTGTGGTGGATCTCCATCGTGCGCGCGTCGATATGCGGCTCGAGCGCATTGTAGGCATAAGGGAGTTTTGGTAATTCGTAAGCCATAATATCGACTGTCCCGCCGGGAAGGGGGCGCGTCAATTTCTGGATGGAGCGGCGGGTGTCCTCCCCCGCGGGATCACGTCAATCTGCGGCTGCTGACAGCCGCCACTACATCGTTTAGCAGCGATAGAAACTCGGATAATGGCCGAGGCCGTTCCGGTAATTCACGTAAGTGGCCAGCGCGAGGAGCGGGAAATTTTGGCGGTACATGTCGTACTTCAGATAGAAGACGCCCGGGAAACCGGTCCCGGTGATCTGCGGCTCATTCCACGCGCCATCGGGCCGTTGAGTCGAAAGCAGAAAACGCAGGCCGCGTTGCACGCTCGGTCGATCAAGATCGCCGCACGCACAAATGCCCATGAGCGACCACGCCGTTTGCGAGGCGGTGCTTTCGCCTTTGCCTTTCAGCACCGGGTGGTCGTAAGACATGCAGGTTTCGCCCCAACCGCCATCGTCGTTCTGGCAACTCTCCAGCCAATCGCGTCCGCGCAGGATCCAATCCTGCGTCATGTTTTCGCCGATGGCGCGCAGGCCGCGGAGCACTTGCCAGGTACCGTAGATGTAGTTCACACCCCAGCGCCCGTACCACGAGCCGTCGTCGTCCTGGGTATCGATGAGGTAGCGGATTGCCTCGCGCACCGAGCGCTGCTTCGTATCGAAATTGATATAGCCGAATAGCTCGAGCGTGCGCGCGGTGAGATCGCTGCAGGTCGGGTCGAGGATCGCGTTGTGATCCGCGAAAGGCATGTCTTCGAGCCAATGCTTGGTGACTTCCTTGTCGAACGCCGCCCAGCCGCCGTCCCGACATTGGAAACTCAGCTGCCACGCGATCGCGCGCCGGAAGAGCGCATCGAGCGCCTGCGAATCATCCGGCTTGGCCAGCCGCAATGCCATTAACACCATCGCGGTGTCGTCGGTGTCCGGATAATAGACGTTGTTGTACTCGAACGCCCAGCCGCTGGCTTCGGTGTGCGGGTTGTTGATTGTCCAATCGCCGCGGACCCGCACTTCTTTCCCGACCAGCCAGGTCGCCGCTTTTTTCAGCGCCGGATGCTCCGCCGGCAAACCGGATTCCGCGAGCGCGATGACATTGATCGCCGTATCCCACACGGGCGAAAGGCAGGGCTGGATCCGAAAATCTTCCGGGTCGTCAACGAAGAGGCCGGCGAAATCCTGGGCGGCCTTTTCATAGACCGGATGGGTGGTCGAATACCCGAGCGCGCGCAGGGCGATCAGCGCATTCAACATGGCCGGGAAGACCGCCGCGAGGCCGTCACTCCCCTCGCTGATCCGGTCGAGCATCCAGCGCTCCGCCTCTTCGAGCGCGCGCTTCCGCATCGGGCGCCAGCCGAGTGCCGAAACGATCTTCAATCCACGGTCCGCCCGCAGGAAAAAATTCCGCCAGGCGAAAAACCGCGGATCGCGCGAGAGCGTGAAATCCTTGTGCTCGGTGCCGAGCGGATAGAGCTCGTGGAGCTGTTTCATCCCGGGCAACTCCCTCGTCGGCTTGAAATGATTGATAATGGCGAGCGGGATCAACATGGCCCGGCTCCAGGACGACATTTTGTAAATGTTGAAGAAAGCCCAGTTCGGAAACAGGATCATCTCGACGGGGATCGAAGGCAGATAGTGCCAGGGAAATTGTCCCAGCAACGCGAGATAAAGTTTGCTGAAGGTGTTCATCTTCGGAATGCCGCCGAGCCGAAGAATGTTGGCGCGCGCTTCCTGCATGAACGGTAGATCGGCCGAGTGTCCCGCCAGCTTGAGGGCGAAGTAAGCTTTGACACACGCGTTTACTTCGCTCGGCCCGTCGTAATAAATGTTCCAGCCGCCATCCGGAAGCTGGCGCTTCAAAATGTGACGGACACAGCGTTGCTGCATGTTGTCGTCCACTTCGCCCAGCCAATGCATGAAGAGCACGTAATCGGAGCAAAGCGTACTATCGACGAGCAGCTCGCCGCACCAATGGCCGTCGGGGTGTTGCTGGCGCAACAGATTTTCCTGGGCGCGATTGATCGCGCTCGCGATCTGCGGGTCGTTAGCGGGATAGGCGCCGCTCGAATCCGGCAAAGCGCTCGGTAACGCGACGAGATTCGCCGGTGAGGAAGGCATCGCGTCTTAGGAAGCTTGGGCGGCGACTTCGGCGCGTTTGCCGGTCAAATGCCCATTGCCGGAAGTAACGCCGTTGTAGGCCGTGATCTCGTTGCCAAGACCAGTCGGTTTTGGCTTCGAGCCAAAGTTGAACCGGATATTTTTCCAGGTGTCGCCGCGTTGCGCGTTGAGGCCCAGGCTCGCGGTCGGCTCATAGCCGCAATGCACCATGCAGTTCTCACAGCGGCTGTCTTTCACGACGCCGTTTTCGACGCCGTATTTATCCCATTCCACTTTCTCGAGCAGCTCTGCGTAGCTCGAATAGTGGGCATCCGTCATCAAATAGCAGGGGCCTTTCCAACCGCGAATATTGCGCGTCGGAATCGCCCAGGCGGAACAGCTCAGGTCGCGTTTTCCGGCGAGGAACTCGAAATAAATCGGAGTGCCGAAGAGGGTGTATTTGCCCATCCACTCCTCGATCTTCTTGAATTTCTCGATCGTCATCTTGCGGGTGAGAAAGAAATTCTCCGGCTGGAGGTTCAGCCGCTTGATCATGTCCTTTTTCGCCGCGTCGTACTCGTAGCCGGGAGAAATCGTGTGACCATCGACGCCGAGGTCGCTCAGGAAATCGAACATCTGCTCGACTTCGGCCATGTCGGTTTCCTTGTAGATCGTGGTGTTGGTCGCGACCTGATAACCGAGCAGTTTCGCCATCTTGATGGCGAGGATGCATTCCTTGAAAACGCCTTCGCGTTCCACGATCAGGTCATGTGTCCGCTCGAGTCCATCGAGGTGAACATTCCAATACATCCAACGCGACGGCCCGATAGTCGGCTTCGCAGGATCCTTCGGACCTTGCCGGACGACTTCCGCATCTTTCTCGGAAACCAATCCCTGGGCGACCAGCTGAGTAAGTTTCGCTTCGAACTCTTTTCGGCTGCCGTTTTTCGCGGTGGCGAATTCGCCCGCCATCCATTCGCGCATCTTTTTGCGCATGAACATCGCGTTCGTGCAGATGTAAACGATCCGCTTCTGGTCGAGCAGGCCTTTCACGAGCGCTTCAATCTGCGGGTAAATAAGAGGCTCGCCGCCGCAGATCGAGATCATGGGCGCGTTGCATTCCTGAGCGGCGCTTAGACAGTCTTCAAGCGGCAGAATATCCTTCAATGAGGTCGAGTACTCCCGGATACGGCCACAGCCCGTGCAGGTGAGATTGCAGGTGTGGAGCGGCTCGAGCTGCAGGACCGTGGCGAATTTCTCGGTCCGGCGCAGCTTCTGGGTAATAATGTAAGCGGCGATCTTGGTGGTGAGCGCCAGCGGGAATCTCATAAGAGCGAGGAT
>JALYIN010000507.1 GCA_030775765.1 Verrucomicrobiota bacterium | reverse complement strand
GGAGGTCGGACTTGCTCTCAGGTCCGCTGTGGGAGGTGTATTGGTGGCAACTGAAATAACCACCAGTGCCTCGTTCGTGCTTACCTTGCCGCGCGAATCAGTCACCTTAAGCCGAGCCCCGAAGTCTCCCTGAGCGCTGTAGGTGTGCGACGTGGTCGGGGTCGATTGGGTCACGCTCGGCGACCCGTCTCCGAAGTCGAACGTGTAGGAGACAATTGTGTCAGCTGGCGGTGACGTGTCCGGGTCTGATGAGCCTGCGCCGCTGAAGTTAACCGTAAGGGGCGGAACGCCGGAGGTGGGGGTCGCGGTGAGAGCAGCTATTGGCGCCGCGTTAGGGCGACAGACAGCGTTACCGACCAGAGTGTAGGAACCGTCCGCTGTGGAATCAACAGCGGAGCTTTTGGTTACGGTTGCGTTACCGTTTCCAGCAAAGTTTCTCCCGCTCAAAAGGGCGAGAACAGCGCCCGCGCCCGGGTTCCCCACCAGATTATTGGCCAGAGCAATCCGAATAACACCTGATGCGTCCGCGGAGCCTGCGTCCGGTGTGCCCAGCATAATCGGCGCGTTGCCACTCGAGGTAACCACGCCGTACTCGAAGGTGACGGCCGCGGCGCCACCGGTGTTTGAATTCATGCCGACGTAGTAGCGATCCGTCCCTGGCGTAGAAGGCGCCACCGGCGGAGTCCAGATGATTCGCCATTGCCTGTTTGCAGGAATCGTAGTCAGGTCCGCGACCTTCATTGTGAAAACCAGCCGATTAATGCCGTCGGCTTGGAAAGGCTCGCCTACCAGAACCGCTTGCACATCGAGATCGCTATTCGATGGCGCCAGAAGCTGATCGCCGGTCGGATCCGCATCGACGAGGACTCCAGAGCCGGAACATGGATCGATCGGAGGCGGCGCGGTGACCGGGAACTCGCCACAATTCAATCCTTCCCCGATGCTGTTAACTGCCGTCACCTTATAGAAGTAGGCCGTGGCCGGGTCGGCCGTCGTGTCGTCGTAGGTCTTTATTCCCGGCGGCACGCTGGCCAGAGGCCCCGCGTAGGTTCCGCTACTGGTGCGCCGGTAAACGTTGTAGCTCGTGATCGCGGAGCCACCATTATCTGGTTGCGACCACGCCACGTGAACGATACCGGTTCCATCCCTCACCACGCTATCGACGCGCGGTGGAGCTGGTACCACAGGCTCCGCTGGGTTCGGATCGTTGGCCACGAACAAACGTTTGCCGCCAGATTGACGCGCGATCGAGGCCAGGGCTGTGAAAGAGTTGACCGTGCCATTGACACACGCTCCCACGCATCCATCTGGATAACCAACAAGAGTGCGTCCTTGCGCGTCTACCGTCTCATCCATGAAGTCGAGCAGGTTTCGATCGTTCGGGGTATTCATGCAGGAGGTAGTTCCAAGATTGCAGATCGACCCTCTCTGGACTGGATCGTTGGGAGTGGCATCGACCGTGGTCCAACTCACCCCGCCATCAAAAGTGGTAGCGATATAAAGGTGCCACGGCGCACTCGAAGGAAAGGAGGACTTGCTGGTATAGTTGCCGGCAACGGTTGTCCCAAAAAATGCATAGGCGGCGCGGTTGTCATCGCCAGCGACTAACTCGGGAAAGGTCGAGTTTTGAATTCCAAAGGCCGTGCCTACCTCCTGATCGTTAACCCACGTAGCGCCCTGATCGTGAGAAATGGCGACTTTGGGACGACTATTAGAAGCCTGGTATCCGAGGTAGATCGTATTGCTGGACTGGCCGGGAGGCTTACCTATAGTGTTAGTCCCGATACCCACCGAGGGATCAACCAAAAATCCCGTCGTGCTGCTCGTCGGCACCGGTTTGACCGCCCACGTAATTCCATTGTCGGTCGAGGCCACGACCGCAGCTTTGCCGCCGCAACTGCGGTTCGGCACATAAACTGTCCCGTCTGGCGCTACTTTCACGTGTCCATGGATGCCGGTGCAGTCGAGAAGAGTATACATGGGCACCCCGGGGCCGAAGGTCACGCCGCCATCATCGCTGCGGGCACAGAACGACGTCGCTATGTCCTGGGAGCAATAGTAAACAGCGTTCGGATACACAGGGGTCGCGATTAGAGGCGCGTGGTAAGGGCCCGCCCCAATTGTTTGATGGTCCACGCCGGACGGAACGCCACCACCCTGACTGGGCAGATAGGTCGCTCCATCATTATCGGTGAAGAAGGTGATGCTGTCCTGGCCGGTTAACTGCGAAACGAAGGTGCGATTGGGCGTTGTATTGCCGGAGACCCGCATGTGATCCGTGAACAAGATCGGATCGAGGGAGGCGGCGGCCGGTATGTTGGTGTTCGTCCACGTATCGCGCGCCGGAGACGGGCAATCATCGAACCCCACTCGGATCGAGCTGAAAGACGCCAGGTACATGACTTTTCCCGAAAGCCAGTTCACGCCGATGGATGGCTCGCCTCCATTGAAAGAGCCCGTCGCGGGAGGATTGTAATTTTGGAATCGCGGCGTGCCATTAGAACCGCCGACCGGGGTCGCAGTCGGAGAGGGCACTGGTGTCGTAACAGGGCACGTACAACTCGTGTGTCCGACGAGGGCGTAACTCGGACTCGTCCCCGCCACGGTTGTCGAATCGATCGTCTGGAGCAAGCCCGTCCCAGCGGCGCCGACCAGAAGCTGTGTCCGGCCTTGCACGGTCGTAATCGTTTGACCGATCGCCGGGTTGCCTACCTTGCTGTTTGCAACAGTGATGGTGATCGTTCCGTTCGCATTAGTGCTGCCGTCGTCGGCTGTCCCCAAAGTCGTCGTCGTCGTCCCGGCGGTGCCGTAGCCGTAGGATACCGCCCCGCTTTGATCACTTGTCATCTCAACGAAGTAAGCGGTCACACTTGCTGGTAGAGTTGGGGTGGCAAACTGAACCTTCCAGTGCCCGTTCGCAGGGATCGAAGTCAGGTTTGCAACCTTGATCGTAAAGACAAGTTTGTCGGCGCCACCGGCCAGGCATGGTTCCGCAATCGAGACTGACTGGATATCGAATTGCTGGTTGGCAGCGGGCGCTCCCGTTTGGTCTCCGGCGGGATCCGTTGTGATAAGCGTCCCCGGCGGAGCGCAACTGGCGGGATCGGCTGATGGGGCTGCACCGGTTGGTGGCGTGGAGGCGAGGCTAAACACGGCGAGGCACACAGCAAGGCAACACAGGACGAACGCCGTAAGAAAGCGGGCATTTAGAAAGCCTGATTCGGAGGCCGGTTTTTTTTGCATAGATTTCCCTCGGGACAGAGGTTTGTGGGACTGACCGGTCGGCGTCGGTCTAATTTGGGAATCGTGGGGCTTGCCTCAGCGGATGTCCGAATCATCTAATGTTACGGAAATGTAATATTGCGACCGGCACGGGCTTAGCCATAAACCCGTCTCCCCCAAAGGACTCGGCGCGAAAGCCGCTTTTTACCTGAAATTGTAGATCTCGACACCGCGATGCCGCTTCCAGTCTTGCCGCGGAGGATCGCCGGGTAACCGGCTGGGCTCACGTCCGCAGGTTAGTAGCACTAACAATCCTGTTTCTACCAGCGCGCATTATCTGGTAAGAAGCGGCATGGCTTCCTCGTCTCTCTGGCCGCGTTTTCAGAAATATTTTCTTCGCTACGACGATCTCGATTTTTCCATCGACATCAGCCGAATGCGGTTTGCCGATGAGTTCTTCGAGCAGATGAGGCCGCTGGTCGAGATGGCCCTCGCCGCCATGCGCGAACTCGAAGGCGGCGCGATGGCCAACCCGGACGAGAACCGAATGGTCGGCCATTATTGGCTGCGCGACTCAAAACTCGCGCCGACGCCAGAACTCCGGGCCGACATCGACGATACCAACGCGCGCATCAAACAGTTCGTGGCTGAGGTGCACGCAGGCAAAGTCGCTCCGGAAAAAGGAGACACATTCAAACACGTTCTGCTCGTCGGCATCGGCGGCTCGGCGCTGGGACCGCAGTTCATCAACGATGCCCTCGGCCGGGCGAGCGATCCGCTCGATATTCATTTTCTCGATAACACCGATCCAGATGGATTCGATCGCGTCCTGGCCCGAATCGGCGACCACCTCGCGCACACGCTAACGGTGGTGATTTCGAAATCCGGCGGCACAAAGGAAACGCGCAATGGAATGCTGGAGGCCGCGGCCGCGTATGAAAAAGCGGGGCTCAATTTTGGAAAACACGCCGTCGCGGTGACCGGACCCGGAAGTGAGCTGGACAAATACGCGGAAAAGGAAGACTGGCTCACCCGTTTCCCGATGCATGACTGGGTGGGCGGACGGACCTCGGTGATGAGCGCGGTCGGTCTGGTGCCGGCGGCGTTGCAAGGCTTCGATATCGACCAATTCCTCGCGGGCGCGTCCGCGATGGACGCGAAGACGCGGCAGACGGACGCCGCTCACAACGCCGCCATGCTTCTCGCGTTGATGTGGCATTACGCGGGAAACGGCCGCGGCGAAAAAGACATGGTGATCCTGCCTTACAAGGATCGGCTGATGTTGTTCAGCAAATACCTGCAGCAACTGGTAATGGAGTCGTTAGGCAAGGAGAAGGACCTCGACGGCAACGTTGTCCATCAGGGCATCGCGGTTTACGGAAACAAGGGATCGACCGACCAGCACGCCTACGTCCAGCAATTGCGCGACGGCGTCCTGAATTTTTTCGTCACGTTCGTCGAGGTGCAAAAGGACCGGCGGACGGCCCGGTTTGAAGTGGAAGAAGGCGTGACGAGCGGTGATTACCTGCAGGGCTTTCTGCGCGGAACGCGCTCGGCCCTCTACGAAAGCGGGCGCGAATCAATCACGATCACGATCCCGGAAGTGAACGCGTTTTACGTCGGCGCCTTGATCGGGTTGTATGAGCGCGCGGTGGGATTCTATGCGTCGCTGATTAACATCAACGCCTATCACCAGCCGGGAGTCGAGGCCGGGAAAAAGGCCGCGACGCGCGTGCTACAGTTGCAGGACCGCGTGAAAAAAGTTCTAACTTCCGGGACCATGAAAACGCCCGAAGAAATCGCGCAGAAGCTCGGCGCGGACCCGGAAGAAGTCTTCCATATCCTGCGCCATCTCGCAGCGAACGATTGAAGCATTGTCTTCTCCCACCGGCCTGGAGACGGCCTGCCCTCAGGCCGTTGGTGCTGGCGCTCCTCCGTGGTTGCGCTACGATTTTGTGCTCCCATGTCCGAGTCCTCGACACCAAGTCCGACTGATATTCGGGTTTCCATGCCGGAACTCGTGAAGTTTATCCGGCAACTGGCGCACGACCTTCGCAATCACCTTAACGCGGCCGAGCTGCAATCGGCGTATTTGATGGAGATCGCGGAGAACAACGACGTGCGTGAAGAAATAAAGCGTCTCCGCGGAATGATCGCTCAGGTCGGGGCGAATTTGCAGGACCTGACTGCGGACCTCAGCCAGCCGCGGCTGACCCAAATGCCCTATCCCGCGAAAGACTTCGTCGAAGATCTGCAGTTAAAACTCGCGGCGGATTTTCCGCAGGAGACCGCAGGGGTTGAATGGGACGCATCCGCCGTCGGGGTTTCCACCTTGGATATCGATCCGCAGTTGTCGCTCCCCGCTTTTTTGGAACTATTCGCGAATGCGTTTCGGCACGAGCGCGCGGAAGGCGTGATATCGGCGACGGCCCGCACGGAAAACGGCCGGTTCATCTTCACGCTCTCAGAGCCGAAGCAGAACTTCACGCGTTCGACCGAAAACTGGGGCGGCGAGCCGCTCCGCTCCCTGGGCCAGGGACATTACGGACTCGGGCTCTACCGCACCCGCGCCATCGTCGAAGCGCATGGTGGTGAATTCTCGGCGCGCCATGACAAAGCGACCTCCGCTCTCGTCACCACCGTCATCTTTCCTCTCCCATCCTCAGACGACTAGCGCAGCGCGCTTTCGTTTTTTGGTGAATGAAAACGCGCCCCGGAACGTCGATTGCTCTTCCTGTTTCTTTTTCCCCGCCTAACAATTGAAATCCACGATGCTGCCCGACTATGAGCGCTGAGAACCGACGTATCCTCATCATCGACGATGAGCGGACGATCCTGCTCACGCTCGAGGCGCTTCTCGGCCGGCACGGCTATCAGGTCGAGACCGCCGCCACTGCCTCGTATGGATTGCGCCGGCTCAAGGAAACGGCACCGGCCGTCGTTCTCCTCGATCTCCAACTGCCGGACGCGGAAGGCCTCGAAATGCTCGGGCAAATAAAAGACGAGCACCCCGACACCCAGGTCATTATTTTGACCGCGCACGATTCCCTGAACAACGCGATCGAGTCGATCAAGCGCGGCGCCTACCACTTCATCAGCAAGCCTTACGCGCCGGAGGAACTGATCAGCCTCATCGAGAAAGCGCTCGAGAAACAATCGCTCCTCCGGGAGACCCAACATCTCCGCAAGAAAACGCAGCAGCTCGAGAAACGGCTCGAGATCGCCGAGACGCGGCTGGCCCCGGTGATCAAGAGCAAGGCGATGCAGGAAATCCAGGAACTGGTCGATGCCATGGCGCCCTCGGAAGCGAACGTGCTGATCACGGGCGAGAGCGGCGTCGGCAAGGAAGTGATTGCGAATGTCATCCACACGCGCAGCCGGCGTGCGGAGAAGCCGATGATCAAACTGAATTGTGCCGCGTTTCCGCAGGCGATGATCGAGTCGGAATTGTTCGGCTACGTCCGGGGCGCGTTCACCGGCGCGATGAACGACTTTCCCGGAATGATCGCGGCCGCGGCGGGCAGCACGCTTTTTCTCGACGAGATCTCCGAGATGCCAGCCGAACTCCAGACGCGCTTTCTGCGCGTTCTCCAGGAGCGCGAATACCGCCCGCTGGGCAGCACAAAAACCCTCAAGGCCGATTTCCGCGTCATCGCCGCGACGAACCGCCCGATCTCGAGCGCGCTCGCGGAAAACCGGCTGCGCGCCGATCTTTATTACCGGCTGAACACTTTCCAGATCGAGATCCCGCCGTTACGCGAGCGGAAAGAAGACATCCCGCCGCTGGTCGCCACGTTCCTGAAACGGTTCGCGACCGAGCTCAATAAACCCGAACCGGAGATCGCACCGGAAGCGTTCCAGAAATTGCTCGATTACGCGTGGCCCGGAAACGTCCGCGAACTCCAGAACGCGATGGAATATGCCGTGGTTCTGGCGCGGGAGGACAAGATCGGCGTGAAGGAATTGCCGGCGGAAGTGCAGTTGCCGGCCGCGCTGCAGCAGGCCGAGCGCAACACCAACGGCGGCGGCGTCCAGAACCTCGACGACCTGGAGCGCAACGCCATCATCCAGGCGCTGGCCCAGTGTCACGGCAACAAGAAGAAAGCCGCCCAGGTTCTCGGCATTCAGCGCCCGACGCTTTATAACAAGATGAAGCGTTACGCGATCGAGCTCTGACCATTTTTGGATTTTAGATTGTGAATTTTGGATTGAGCGGAAACGTTTCCCGCAGCTCCATCCAAATTGGCCAATCCAAAATCCAGAATGTAAATGCCCGCTTCTCGTCATCTCGGAAAAGTCCTGGCGCATGCCGAGCGTGAACATTCCTCAGCCCGGACGATGCGCCCGGCGGAATCGCTCCCGCTTTACAAGAAGTTCCTGAAGATCGAGGAACATCGCCTCCGGTTGCGCCATCAATACGGCGGCGGCGGCCGGGAAATCTGCGCGCTCCGCGTTGAGATGATCGACGTCCTGTTGCGGTACATCTTCGACGCGGCGGCCGGCATCGGGAAAAAAGACGTGGCCCCCGCCCCGCTCACCGTCATCGCCCTCGGCGGCTACGGGCGCCGGGAGCTCAATCCATTCAGCGATGTCGACATCATGTTTCTCCACGACAAGAACCGGGGAGACATTTCGGCCTACGCGACGCACGTTATCGAGCAGATCCTTTATTTGCTTTGGGACGTTGGGTTCAAAGTCGGGCACTCCACGCGCTCGATCGCGGACGCGATCGAGCAGGCGAACAAGGACATGTTGACCAAGACCGCGATGCTCGAGTCACGCTCGCTCGCAGGCGACTCGGATCTGGCGGCGCGGTTCCGGACGGCTTTCCGGCAGCAATGCGTGCGCGGTCATCAACGCGAATACGTGGAGCTGCGCATGCAGGACCAGGCGACGCGGCACGCGAAGTTTGGGAACAGCGTTTACGTGCAGGAACCGCACCTGAAAAGCGGCTGTGGCGGATTGCGCGATTACCAGAACCTGCTTTGGATGACGTTTTTCAAGGATGGCGCGCTGACCACCACCCATCTCGTCGGCAAGGACTGGTTGAGCGAGCCCGACCGCCGGCGAATCGAAGCTGCCTACGATTTTGTGCTTCGCCTCCGGACCGATCTCCATTACGCGACCGGGCGCGCCACCGACACCCTCCATTTCACCGTCCAGGACCAGGTCGCGGAGCGGCTCGGTTATTCGCAAAAGCGCGGCTCCTTGCGGAACGAGGCGCTGATGAAGGATTACTACGAACACACCCGAAACATTTTTCGGGTCACGGAGCGCATCACCGAGCAGTTCGCCAGCGGACGCGCCTCCTCGACCACGCGATCGCTCTTCAGTTTCTTGCCGCGCCTGAAGTCGGCGGAGGAAAAGCTGGGGCGTTTCCGGATTCGGCAGGGACAACTCTTTGCTCAAAGCTCGGACATTTTCGAAGAAGCGCCCGGGACGATGATGGAAGTTTTCGAATTAGCGCAGCTCCGTCGGCTCGAGATGAGCCCGGATTTGTCGGACCTGTTCACCCGAAACCTGGGGCTGATCACGGGCACGTTCCGCACCACCAGGGGACCGCGCGAAATTTTCCGGCGGATCGTTTCACGCAAGGGCGAAGTAGGCCGGGTGCTGCGCATGATGCACAAGGTGGATTTCCTGGGCCGTTACGTCCCGGAATTCGGGCAGCTCACCTGTCTCGTCCAGCACGAATTTTTTCATCGCTATACCGCCGACGAACACACGCTGGTCTGCAT
>JALYIN010000506.1 GCA_030775765.1 Verrucomicrobiota bacterium | reverse complement strand
GGAAGCTGTTCGAGTAGCCCGGTCCCCGGGAACTATAGCTCGGGATGGTGTCGGCTGGAGCGTTCGGACGGACCACGGTCACATTGTCCACCTGGATCGCGAGGCGAGTCTGAGTGACGGGCACTCCCGTGACAGGATCGAACACGGCAGCGCTCTTTATGTAATTCCCATCGCCGCTCGAGATCATCGCGCTCGGAATCGCTATTGGTGGATTCGCCGAGCTGACATCCAACGTTAACGGATCTCCATTATTCTGGGTAGGATCCTGGATAAAAATGATTCCAATCGCGCCCGCGTCCCGAACGTTCTGCGCTTGCTGGAAGCCTACGCCAGGGACGCGATTCACCAGCGCGATATTGCCACTGATCTGCGCGGCGTTTGTTAAGGGCTTGCTGTTTTGCGTATCCGGCGGCACGGCTTGCACAATGTTGCCAGAAATTGACGTTCGCGGGCTCGGGCTCGTGTAAATCGCAAATCCCTTTTGTCCGGAGAGACTGCCGCTGGCCGGCTGGACGCAGCCGGACGTTCCATTGCAAACTTGCGCATTCGAAATGAAGCCGTTCTGGTCGTTAAAACTGGCGGCGATGCTCAAAGTGCCGGGGGCTATGCCCGGAGCGCTGGTGATATAATAGCTGTCACCGGCGTTGCCCGACGCGGAGCAAACAATAATGCCCGCCGTGGCCGCGTTCGCCGCGGACACAGCGCTCGCGTCATCGGGATAACCGAAATTCGCCCCCAGCGACATGTTGATCACGTCCAGATGGTCGGAGAAGTCGCCGTCGCCGTTCGGGTCGATCGACCACTCGATGGCGGCGCTGGTCAGGTTCGTGCTGCCCGCCGTGCCGAAAACACGAAGCGGATAAATTAAGGCCTGCGGCGCCTGGCCGGGCGCGATCTTCATGGTAGCGGTGGGGGTGGAGTTATCGTAGTTGCCCACATAGGTCGAACCGCCGGGGTTCACGCCGTAGCCGGCAATGAGACTCGCGGTGGCGGTGCCGTGTCCGTTCGAATCGAGCGGATTCGGGTCGGGCTTCGGAATTCTCTGTGCTGCGGTGCCACTGGCGTTGTAGCCGTCGCCTGCGAAGTCAAAGCCGCCGGGAATTTTCGCGGTCGGGAAAAATGCGTTCGGAACCGCACTCGTGTCACTCACGCTGCTGTAGGCTGCGTTCGTGCCTGGCCCGCCGAAATCGGTGTGGATGTAATCGAGGCCGGTATCGATATCGCCGATCTTGATTCCTTCACCATGAAGACCCACGCCCTGGCTGAACACTTTCGTCCAGAAAACGCGCGACCCGAGGAAATCAATATCGGAAAACGCCGTGGGGTATTGCGGCATCATCGGATGAATAGCCTTTACTCCTGGCATGGAAGCGAGTTCGGAAATATGGCGACCGTCCACCAGCACGGCGATGCCGTTGTAGACGCGCTGGGTCCGGAAAAGAACCTGGCCATTCACGTTATTGATGGAGGGAAGGAGCGCCTGTTGAGCGGCGTCCAGGGTCAGGACTTCATTCCGAACCTGGCTTGCCGCCGCCGAGCTAATCTGCACGTTTTTGGACGCCCCGTTTTGAGCAGCCGCCAGCGGCGGACGACCATTCAAGCCTAGGGCAGCTGCTTCACTCTGCGCCGCCTTCAACGCGTTGGCGTAGGTCACCACCGCAGGTGGCGAATCCAACTCGATCATGACGGTGACTGGTCCTTGCAGACTGGCCGGCAGGTCTCCCTGCGCGTTCGGTTCACCCGCGGGCCCCGTCACATCCGTCTGTCCCGCGTCTACGACGCGACCAGATTGGGCAGGTGCCGATGAGGCAAACGCGATTGCTAGCGCGGCGACAGCCACGCAAGACGATAAGGTAAACGAGATTCGCGCTAGGAAGTGCCGCGACGATCGCAGGTTTTTGTGGGATGATTTCATTTGGGTTTCTTGGGTTCGCGCGGCTTATTTTGGCCGCCAAATGGCGAGAATTGCAAAGTCGCCATAATGAGTCAACCCTGTTTCTGCACCGCCGTGAGTTCGCTGAAAGCGGGCGGGCCGAAACGCGGTCAGCGGGATAACCGATATCCCCAGGGAACGGCGCGATTACGAAGGAAGCTTGCCAGACTCCAACAGGTGGGGAGCATCGGCCGCGTGCCAATGGAAAACATCCTGCGGGTCGGAGAAACGCGAACCGGCGAAGGCCGCGAGATTCATCATCGGCGTATTGCTCGCGGAAAGCTTGCTTTGGGCGCGCCGGATTCCGGAGTCCCGCAATGCCTCCACCGTGCCGAGGAAAATGGCCGCTCCGGCGCCATGCCCCTGCAAATCCATCAGGGCTCCGCCGATCGTGATGTAGGCGCGATCGCCCTCTACTGTGGAATGCGTGAAGGCCCTGGCCGCGCCAGATTCACCAATAACGTAAACGCGGCTGTCGGGGCCGGCTTCGGCAAAAGCCTGGCTCAACCAACGGCGAAAACGAAGATTCGCCAGCGTCCTTGGGAACCGGACATCGGCGTGATAACGTCCCGCGTTAAAGGCTTGCTCGGCGATTTGCTCGACCGAGGCCTGGTCCGCCGGCGTGGCCAATCGCACCGCGTAGCTCCGCGGGAATTTCGTGCGCTGCAACTTCGGCATCGTGTAGGTAAGGGTGGAATCGACGTGGACGAAGCCCAACCGCGGTAACAAGGCCCGCCACCTTGGCTCATGTGCGGAGGTCGAACAGCCGATCAATTCCACCCGGTTCCCTACCGCCCACTCCTGGAGCGCCGTGTGGATGGGGCGCAGATTTTCGAAAACGGAAGAGGGCTCGCCCGGTTGATAGGTCGCCACGAGGAAACCGAAAACGTCACTGTCCCAGGACAGAACGCCCACCCGACCCCAGTCGGGACTTGCCGCTAATAGATCGTGATAGGTTGGATCGGACAAAACGCTCAGAGCTCGGCGTTGAGACTTACAGATCAGGACGTGGATGCAAATCTGAAAGCGGATCAGTCAAGGGGAACCAACGTCCCATTTGCCTTAGCCGCGCCGACACCGTAAACCATCGCGATGCGGGTTTCCGGCCTACTCATCACCCATCAGCTGAACGACGAAGCGTATGGCTGGTTTTCGCGGCTGAAAAATATCGTAGACGAGCTAGTCGTGTTCGTTGATGCGGACAAGGCCGCGCCTGACCTCTACGACCGGCTTCGAAAACTGGACGCCCGGATCCTCCAGAGCGACACCGCCGCCTTTTACAATCTTGATTTCAAGAAAATGGTCGCGGCCTGCGAAGGCGATTGGGTTTTGAAAATCGATTACGATGAAGAACTCAGCCTGGAATGGAGCGACCCGCGCTGGCGCGAAATTTTGCAGGCGACCGAGTTCACGCATTTCTGGTCGCCTCGTCGATGGATCACTCCGGGTGGAGGCTTTCTCGGATGCGCGCCCTGGTGGCCCGACTGGCAGATTCGGCTGTTTCGGAGAAGTCCGGATGAAATCACTTTCCCGACGCAATTGCACGAGACCATGCAGATGAAAGGTTGCGCCGGTTACCTGCGGACCCTGGCCGTTCATCACCACGATCTGCGTTTCGGTTCGCGCGAGTCCAGAGAACAAAAAGTACGCACATACGAAAAAGAGCGGCCCGGAAACAGCCTCGGCTATTTTTATTTGTTCGAAGATTACGCGGTGCCCGAGATGCCGCTACCCAGCAAGAGTGAGTTCCAACCCGGCCGGGAATTATTGCGGATGGAACGTCTCGAAATTCAGGACTCGAAACAGATTGCGCTGCACGCAACCCCGCCGCTTCGAAAACTGCGGCCGCTCGAGCTGCTCTGGATCGAAGTCGAGGTGAAGAATCATTCCGATCGAATTCTTTGCTGCGGTGCGCCGTTTCCGGTGAATCTCGCGTATCACTGGCTCCGTCATCCCAGCCGCGAAACGAT
>JALYIN010000505.1 GCA_030775765.1 Verrucomicrobiota bacterium | reverse complement strand
GCGCACCCAGCGCAGAAGATTGTTCGCCGTGCGCGGCGTTCCGCGGGTGCGCGTCGCGATTTCAACCGCACCCGCCGCATCGATTTCCACGCCGAGCAAACCGGCGCTGCGCGTGATGATCTTGTGCATTTCTTCCGCGTGGTAGTAATCGAGCCGCGCCGTCATCCCAAAACGCGACCGCAACGGCGCGCTCACCATGCCGGCGCGGGTCGTTGCGCCGATGAGCGTAAACTTGGGCAACTGAAGGCGGAGACTGCGCGCCTGCGGTCCCTGGTCGATGATGATGTCGAGCCGGTAATCCTCCATCGCCGGGTAAAGATATTCCTCGATCGTCGGCTGGAGCCGGTGGATTTCGTCGATAAACAGGACATCCCCCTTTTCCAGGCTGGTGAGCAATCCGGCCAGCTCGCCCGCCTTCTCAATCACCGGCCCGCTCGTGTTCTTGATGTTGGTGCCCATCGCGTTCGCGATGATATTCGCCAGCGTTGTCTTTCCGAGCCCGGGCGGACCACTCAGCAGAATATGCTCGAGCACGTCACCGCGCTTCTTTGCCGCTTCGACAAGCAGTTCGAGTCGTTCGCAAACTTTCACCTGCCCGGTGAACTCGCTGAACATCGGCGGCCGCAGCGAAACTTCGAAAGCGGGATCGGTTTCTGGCGGTTTCATATCGATGTAGTCACGCCGCCCTATCCAGTTTCTTCGTCATCACCAATTCCGTCCCGCGCGCTTTCAAAATGTAATCGACCTTGTCGAACGCGGTCCGGATTAGATGCACGCCGAGCCCGCCGGGCCGGATCAAATCGTGCGACCGTCCCTTGATTGCATGCGTTTCGGTCTGTTTGCCGTAATCACGCAGCCTCATCCGGATGCAGTTCCGCAATCCCTCCAGGGAAAGGCAGATCAGTTGATCGTCGCGCAGATGATAGGCATGCCGAATAATGTTGGTGCAGGCTTCGTCTACTCCCAGTACCATGAGCATGCGTTCGCGCTCCGAAAATGGATACGTTTCCAGGAATTGGCGCACGAACTTCCTCATCGGCGCGAGGTTGCCGGTGTGGCTGCAAAATTCGACTTTCTTCTGTTTCATCACGCCCGCTGCTGGCTGAACGCATGGCCCGGAGCATTCACGTGCGCAACCGAAAACCCGGTGGACAGCCTGCGCAAGCATAGCTCTCTTTCGTCATGTGGAAATTCCTCCTCGCCTTTTTGATTCCGGCCAGCCTGGCTTTGGCACAGGAGAATCCGAGCGCGTATGAGGCATTGCGCGTCATCGGGACGCAATTGAATCGCCAGGTCGTCCATCGCGTCATCTCGGTCAACGGCACCGCGGGCAACCCGCAACCGCGCTTCTGGAAGATCCTGGTTGAAGACAAAAACGCCACCGGAGGCCTGCGCGAGATCGTCGTCCAGGACAACCGCGTCGCTTCGCAACGAGTCCCGAACAAGTCCGTAGTCGGTTCCCCCGAGGGGGCCACGATCAACACGTCGAAGCTCAATCTCGATTCGACCGGCGCTTATTCCGTCGCGAGCCATACAGCTGAGACATCGCACGTTACTTTCTCGCTCACGAGTTACACCCTGCGCACCGACGATCGCGGCAACCCGGTCTGGATCGTGACCCTCTCCGATCGCGCCAACCGGCCCGTGGGCACGATTCACATTCGCGCCAGCGATGGCCGGGTGAAACGAGTCGAGGGCATGTATTCCGGCCGGAACATGGAACAGGTCGAGGAGAACCGGGACATCGACAAAAATCGCGACGAAGTCGATCCTGCGGACAACCCACCGGCTGAGGATGAAGCGAACGACGCGGATGAGAACATCGTGAAACGCGACATCAAACGAATGTTTCGCCGGACGACCAACGACGCGAGGAGAATGTTCCAGCGCGTCCGGCGTTCCTTCGTCGATTTTTTCAACCGATAGAATTCCCGCACCCTGGCGAACTCCGTGAGCACCGAAATCTGGCCGGCGCTGCCGTTCTCCGAATGGAAAGAGACTGCCAAGACGTTGCATATGTGGACGCAAGTTGTCGGCAAAGTTCGGCTGGCTTTGTCGCCTTGGACGAACCATTCCTGGCATGTCACGCTTTACCTCACCGCGCGCGGCCTGACGACTTCGCCGATCTATGTCGATTCGCGCCCGCTGCAGATCGACTTTGATTTTGTCGATCACGTGTTGCGCATCCAGGTTGCGGGAAAAGAAGAAAATGTTTCGCTTAAGCCAAAGTCGGTTGCGGCCTTTTACCGCGAGGTGATGGCGGCGTTGCACAAGGCGGAGATTCCGGTCGCGATCAACACGACAC
>JALYIN010000504.1 GCA_030775765.1 Verrucomicrobiota bacterium | reverse complement strand
CGCTTCAGCTTGCTGAGCGGGCGCGTTTCCATGATGCGAACCGTGTCGCCCGGTTTCGCCTTGTTCTCTTCGTCGTGCGCGTAAAATTTCTTCATCTGCTTCACGATCTTGCCGAACTTCGCGTGCGGCACTCGCGTCACCGTTCGGACGACGATCGTTTTGTTCATGCCGCTCGAGACGACCTCGCCGGTTCGCGTCTTGCGCGCTCCGCGTGGCTCACTCGTGCTGGCTGCTTCCTGTTTTTCTTCGGCCATAAAACTATTTCTTTTCCGCCTTCGCCGCGCGCTGCGAGAGAGCTGTTTCGATCTGTGCCACCTGCCGGCGAAGCAGTTTCAACCGGCTCGGTTGCTCAAGCTGGCCGCTCTGCTGCTGCAAACGGAGATGCAAACTCTCCTGGCGCATATCGCGCTTCTTCGTCAGCAACTCGTCGCTGCTCATTTCTGAAACTTCTTTGAATTTCATATTCGTTAGGCCGCGGCCACGTGATGTCGGGTCAGGAACTTGGTCCGGACCGGCAGCTTATCTGCCGCGAGGCGGAGCGATTCGCGCGCGACCGATTCCGTCACGCCATCGAGCTCGAACAAAATATTGCCCGGCTTCACCGTCGCCACCCAATACTCCGGCTGGCCTTTGCCCTTGCCCATTCGGGTTTCCGGCGGGCGCGATGTCACCGACTTGTCGGGGAAAATGCGGATCCAAAGTTTGCCTTTGCGTTTCATGCTGCGAGTCAGCGCCACGCGGGCAGCTTCGATCTGCGTGTTCGTGATCCAGGCGCGCTCAAGCGTCTGCAAGCCGAACTCGCCGAAATCAATTCGCAGATTGCGCGAAGCGGTCCCCTTCCGGCTACCCCGTTGGGTCTTCCGGTACTTCACGCGTTTGGGCATCAATGGCATAACAGTCTCCTAAAAAAATTAAACTTGGGCTGGTTCCGGCGGCGGCGGCAGGACCGCGGGCGCCTCGGCGACCGGCTCTTCCTTCTTACAAAGCCAGCATTTCACACCGATCTTCCCGTAAACCGTGTTCGCTTCCGCGAAGCCGTAATCGATCGGCGTGCGCAGCGTGTGCAAAGGTACTTTACCTTCCCGATACCACTCCGAGCGCGAGATTTCCGCGCCGTTTAACCGGCCGGAGCTGCGCAAACGAATTCCCTGCGCCCCAAAATCCATCGCCACCTGCACCGCTTTTTTCATCGCGCGGCGGTAGGCAATACGGCGCTCGATCTGCAACGCCACGTTTTCCGCGACGAGCTGAGCGTCCAGTTCCGGCGTCTTGATTTCCTGGATATCGATCTTGATCTGTTTGCCCGACGCCATCTTCGAAATTTCTTCCGTCATCTTCTCGATCTCGGCGCCTTTGCGCCCGATCACGATTCCGGGCCGCGCGGTGTAGATCGTCACGCGGATGCTGTTCCACGCGCGCTCGATCACAATCTTCGAGACCGCGGCAAATTGGAGCTTCTTCTTCACGTAGTTGCGAATCTTGAGATCGCTGTGGAGGAACCCGGGCATCTCCTGGGGCGAGGCGTACCACTTCGAGCGCCAGTCGCGATTGACCGCGAGACGAAAACCGATCGGATTAACTTTCTGTCCCATAAATTATTCTTTGGTTTCTGACTTCGGTTCGTCCGCAGTCTTATTTTCCTTCGTGACCTTGGTGGACTTCGCGTGCGTCTTCTTCTTCGCGTCAGACTTCTTGCCGCCTTTTTTCTTGTCGCGCGTCTTGATCTCGATCTCGTCCGTCAAAATGATTCGGATATGCGCGCTGCGTTTCAGGATGCGGCTGCCGCTTCCACGGGCGCGCGTCATCATCCGCTTCTGCGTCGGACCTTCACCCACGGTCGCTTCTTTCACGACCAGGCCGTCCATCCGCAGGTTCGCGTTGTTCTCCGCGTTCGCGACTGCGCTCTTCAATGTCTTCGCGATGAACCCGGCCGCCTTTTTAGGGCTAAACGCGACGAGATCGAGCGCTGCCGAAACCGGTAGGCCCTGAATCGCGCGCGTGACTTCCCTTACCTTGAAGGCCGAAATCTTCGCGTACCGATATGTCGAGATAACTTGCATTTAAATTCCTATTTCAAATTCACATTCTGGCGGGCATCCGCCTGGAGGCGGTCACCAACCTTTATTTTTTCAGAACCCATTTCTTGAATCACCGCTCCGAAAATCTTCTGGCGCACATCCACCACCCACAGCGTCGCGATCCGCTTGTCGCCCCGCATCACGCGCAGCGGCATTCCCATCTTCACTCCCTGCTTTTCCCCGAGATTGCCCACGACCAGCGACCACTCTTCCTTCACGCTGATCACGCTGCCGTCCATCAACGTCGCCGTTTCCGGCGGCGCGTTCTCCGCCTTCGCAATCAACTCGTTCGTTCTCCGCAACTGCGTCTCCACTTCCATCCGCGCCTGCGCATCGCCTCCCGTGGAAGTCTTGAGCAGATGCAGGATCGCCTCACTCAATCGCAAAGCCTGGTCCCGATACTGCGCGCGTTCCTTCTGCAACAGTTGCAGATCGGACGCCGCGCTCAGGAGCCGCTGCTCCAGCTTCGCGCGATCCTTGTTCGCCGCCTCGAGACCGAGCGCTTCCATGCGCAACTGAAGGTCCGAATATTTCCGGCGGAAAACTTCTGCCTCTACATTCGACGCCGCCAGGCTGTCGGTCAATGCCTTGACCGACTCACGCGCGAGCGAAAGCTCCCTCCGCAACTCCTCGTTCTGTTGAACAAAGGCGCGGCGGTCACTTTGGTGTCCGCACTTTCAATTTTGGATTCTGACAAAGAACTATTCTCCTCCGCCGCCAACCCTCGGGCCAGCGTCAGGAAGAAGACTAAAGTTGAGAGTTTGAAGTTGAGAGTTGAGAGAATGTTTTTCTCCCGGGCTCCCAGCTTTTTCTCTCAACTCTCAACTAAAAAACTCTTAACTATTTCGTCACCTTCGCGGTGTGCGAACCATGCTTCTTAAAGATACGGGTCGCCGAAAACTCACCGAGCTTGTGGCCGACCATGTTTTCCGTCACGAAGACGGAGGTAAAAGTTTTGCCGTTATGGACCATGAAGGTGTGCCCGACAAAATCAGGAGTCACCATCGAGCGGCGGGCCCAGGTCTTGATCGGCTTCTTCACGCCCGCGGTGTTCATCTTGTCGATCTTCTCGAGCAGATGCGGCGCAACGAACGGTCCTTTTTTTAACGATCTAGCCATAGGTCAAAATTATTTCTTGCGGCGATCCTGCATGATGAACCGGTCGCTGGGCTTGTGTTTCGCGCGGGTCTTGAAGCCCTTCGCCAACTGGCCCCACGGACTGACCGGGTGATGGCGTCCACCGCCACCCTTGGATTTGCCTTGGCCACCAACCATTGGGTGATCGATCGGGTTCATGACCATGCCGCGCACGTG
>JALYIN010000503.1 GCA_030775765.1 Verrucomicrobiota bacterium | reverse complement strand
GGACCGGGCCGAACGCGATCACCGGCGCACTGGCGGATCCCGTCTTGGAATTGCGCGACGGCTCCGGGAATTTGCTCGCGGTCAATGACGACTGGGGCAACAGCTCACAGGTTTCCGAAATTTTGGCGAGCACCATCCCGCCCGTGAACCCACTGGAATCCGCCATGGTGGTGACGCTGGGCGCCGGTAATTACACCGCCATAGTGCGCGGCGTGGATGGCACGTCCGGCGTTGCCCTGGTCGAGGTGTTCGATCTCGATCCATGATCTTTAAGCGTGAGCGAGTGGATGCGACGGCAAAACAATGCGAACTTGGCGCAGGGCCAGCGACCGTTCGGCTCGTGCGAATCGATAACTACACAGCCCCTTTTATGAAAATGCTTCGCGCTCTTTTATTGTTTACCGGTTTCCTGCTCGCCTTTCCCGCGGCACGCGCCACCACCGTCATTCCGCCCACGTTCGACGAGCTCGTGGCCAATGCGGAAATGATTTTCGAAGGCACGGTCACGGCGATGCGATCGGAGTGGATGGGCCAGGGAGCGGACCGCCACATCGTAACCTACGTGACGTTCAAGATTGAGGATCCTGTCAAAGGCGCACTCGGCGCTGATTACACGATCCGGATGTTGGGCGGCACCGTCGATGGCCAGACCATGGAAGTGACTGATGCGCCGCGGTTCAAGACGGGCGATCGCGATATTCTGTTCGTCGAACATAACGGGACGCAATTCATTCCGCTGGTGGGCATCATGCACGGACGGTTCCATGTTCAGGCCGACCCAAGCGGCGCGAACGAAAAGATCGCGAAGGATAACGGCGCGACTGTGGCAGACGTGACGAAGCTGGGTCAGGATGAGCAAGCAGCCGTTTCCGGCACCGCCCTTTCGAAAGCGGAGTTTAAGGCTGAAATCCGCCAGAAGATGGCGGAAAAAGCAGCGAAGTAACGAGCGTTATCGCGCTCCGTCTTCCTTGCGCTGCTGCGCCACCTGGCGCTTCACTTCGTTCGTTCGGTCGAGCGAGCGCTTCATCCAATTATGCTCGCTGACGGGACGAGGCGAAGTTGTCGCAGTTTCCGCGAGTTTCTTTTCCGCTGCACTTTTCTGTGGCTCGCTCTGCTTTTGCGCGACGAACAACATGGCCAGCCCAGCCAGGACGGCAATTACCAGGAACTTTCGCATGCCCAGAATAAGAGCAGAGCGCGAGCCACCGGTGACCGCGTTGCTGTTGGTATTCCTCGATGGTAGGTAACGCCATGAATCCGGGAGCGAATGCTGGAGGGGCCTTAGTGCGCCGACTCTTCGCGATCGCGTTTCTCCTGGCCACGCTTGGCGACGCTCAAGCGCAGAAGTACGAAGGCCGCGAACTCGTCCAGGCGAAACTCCTCGCGGACGTTACCGCAGTCGTGCCCGGCAAACCGTTCACCGTCGGTCTGCTCCTCCACATGGTTCCGAACTGGCACACCTACTGGAAATTTCCGGGCGATGCCGGCATTCCCACCGAGATCAAATGGAAGCTGCCGGAAGGCTGGAAGGCCGGCGAAATCCAGTGGCCCATTCCGCTGAAACTGGACGAGCCCGGCGATATCCAGATTTACGGGTACCACGATGAAGTCCTGCTCATGCAGGAGGTCACGCCGCCCGCGTCACTGAAGGATTCCAGCGTGCAGCTCCCCGCGGATGCGAACTGGCTGGTTTGCGAAAAGATCTGCATTCCGGGGAGCGCAAGCTTGAGGCTGGATCTGCCGGTGGCGGCGGAGAGCGCGCCCGCGAACGAAGACATTTTCTCCCGCTACCGCCGTTCCCTTCCGCAAAACTGGCCAGACCCGAAGGTCGCGCGCGCCAGTTGGAAACGCCAGGGCGCCGAGCTTCAGCTCACCGTTGAAAGCACGGCCCTGGCCAGTTATCCGGTGGCGGATTTCCTTCCGTTGCCACAACCCAGCGTCGTCGTAAGCCATCCGCAAGCCGAGCGCGGCGCCGACGGCAAGATCGTTTTTCGGATTCCAATCGAAACGACGGACAAGAATCTCTCCGCGCTGGATGGAATCGTCGTCTTCGGCCAGAGCAAAAATGGAGCGGGCCGCAACGCTTGGTCGTTGACTGCTCCGATCGCTACGGCATCCGGCGCTGTCTTTTCGGAAGGCCTCGCCAAATTCCTCCTCTTCGGTTTTCTCGGCGGGCTGATTCTTAACCTGATGCCGTGCGTGTTGCCGGTGATCTCGCTCAAGATCTTCGGCTTTGTTCAGCAGGCGGGGCAGGATCGCCGGCGCATTTTGCGGAGCGGCCTCGCGTTCGTCGCCGGCATCTTCGCGTGGTTCATTGGGCTGGCGCTTCTCCTCATTGCGTTGAAAGCAGCGGGCCGCGAAATCACCTGGGCGTTTCAGTTTACGAATCCCTACTTCGTGGTGTTGATGAGCGCGGTCGTTCTCGTCTTCGCGCTGAACCTTTTCGGCGTTTTCGAAATTTCGCTGCCCCAATTTGCCAGCCGCGGCGTCCTCGGTTGGACGGCGCGGGAGGGTGAGGCCGGATCGTTTTTCGAAGGCGTTTTCGCCACCGTTCTCGCCACGCCCTGCACCGCGCCGTTCCTCGGTACCGCGCTCGGTTTCGCTTTCACCCAATCGGGCTGGACCATTCTTCTCATGTTCCTCGCCATCGCGACGGGAATGGCCTCGCCGTATTTCTTGCTGTCCGCGCAACCGGCCTGGCTGCGACTGTTGCCGAAACCCGGCCCCTGGATGGTGCGCGTAAAGCAGCTCATGGGATTTCTTCTCCTGGCCACGCTCCTTTTCCTGCTCGCTGTCCTCGGCGCCGAGCGCGGAGTGGAAGCGATCATCTGGACTGCGTGCTTCCTTCTGGTGCTCAGCCTGGCCTGCTGGATGAAAGGCGCGTTCATTGTTCCCACCGCTTCCACTACGGCTCGTTTCGCTTTCCTCGTGCTCATGCTCGTGCTCGTGGTCGGAAGCGGCTACTATTTCATCGGCGAAAAATTTGCTGCCGCGAAACCCGTCTCGGCCGAAACGCAAACGGTGGGCGGCTGGCAACCCTTCACTCCGAAGTTACTCGAGACGGAGCTCAAACAAGGCCACGCCGTCTTCGTCGATTTCACCGCAGCCTGGTGCCTCACCTGCAAATTCAACGAAGCCAATGTTCTCGAAGCCGGTGCTGTTCGCGATGCCTTCCAGCGTCACGGCATCACCAAGATCAAAGCCGACTGGACCAACGCCGATCCCGCGATCACAAAAATTTTGAAACAATTTGGCCGGCCTGGTGTCCCAATGTATGTGCTTTACCCGGGCAACCACGCGGAACCGATTTTGTTTCCGGAATTGCTCACCCAAAACCTGATCCTGGAGAAACTCGAAACCGTTTCACCGCACGTCGCTGTTGAATAAAAATATGAAAACCAAACTGCTCACTACCCTTCTCACTCTCGCTGCTTCCACCGCGCTCTTCGCAGCCGATTCGCCCGCCGTCGGCACGACCGCGCCGGATTTTTCCCTGACCGATTCGAAGGGCAAGACCCAGACCGTCTCGCAATACAAAGGCAAATATGTCGTGCTCGAATGGTTCAACCCGGACTGCCCGTTCGTGAAGAAGCATTACGGCAGCGGCAACATGCAGAAGCTCCAGGAAGAATTTACCGCCAAGGGCGTTATCTGGCTCAGCATCGATTCCTCCGCGCCCGGACTGGAAGGCAATCTCAGCCCCGACCAGGCTGAGAAGAAAATGGCCGAATGGAAAACGAAGCAGACGGCGCTGGTGCTCGACCCGGATGGAAAGGCCGGGCGCACTTATGGCGCGAAGAACACGCCCCACATGTTCGTGATCAATCCCGAGGGCAAAATTATTTACGAAGGAGCGATCGACAGCAAAGCTACGCCGAACCCGTCCGATATCGCCAACTCCACGAACTACGTGAAGGTCGCGCTCGAAGAATCGCTCGCCGGCAAGACCGTCTCGAACGCGAACACCAAGCCGTACGGCTGTTCGGTGAAATACAAATGAGGTAGCGGCTCGTTCCGCGCCGCCGAGAAGGATGAGCGGGTGGGGACTTCACACGCGCCGCAGGATCGCCATCGGCGTCAGGCGCACGAGCAGCATCGCGATCTTCATAACGAGGCCGGGCACAACGATTGGCTTGTTGCGTTCGACGGCTTCGAGTCCGGCGTGGACGACGTCCTCGACCGGAACGTGCATGAACGATGGACTCGATCGCTGCTCTTTGCCGGAGCCGCGCTGCGCGACCTCACTGAATTCCGTCGCGACCGGGCCAGGACAAAGTGCACTCACGGTAATTCCCATTTTGCGGACTTCCGCGCGAATTCCTTCGGAGAAACTCGTCACATATGCCTTGGTCGCCGCGTAAACCGCTAGGTTACGGATTGGCAAGAATCCGGCGATCGAGCTGACGTTCAGGATTGCGCCGCGCTTTCTCTGGATCATCGCGGGCAGCAGGGCCCGCGTCAGCGTCGTTAGTGCCACGATGTTCACGGTCAGCATTTCCCGGACGCGCTGCGGATCGGAGGTGGCGAACGACCCGCGATCTCCGAGACCGGCGTTGTTGATCAGAAAGTCGACCACGATTTTTTCGCGCTCTAACCAGAGGCACAACTCTTCAGTTTCATTCGACCGAGAGAGATCGACGGCGCGGCAAAGCACCTTCAAATTTGGGTCTCTCCTTGTCAGCTCGGCGCGAAGCGCTTCGAGCCGGTCGAGTCGGCGCGCGACGAGCACAAGCGAACCGGCGCGGCCTGCGAGTTGCCGTGCAAACTCCCGGCCGATTCCCGCCGATGCGCCGGTGATGAGCGCACAGCATCCCGCCAGATCGAAACCGCTCATGACTGGCGCAGGATCGGTTCGAGCGTTCGCCACACAAGATCGGCGATGATCCGGTGCCCGGCGGGGCTGGGATGAATCAAGTCCTGTTGGTTCAGTTCCCGGTGGCCACCGACGCCTTCGAGCAAGAACGGAATCAGCGTCGCGTTATTTTCGCGCGCCAGCTCATTGAAGACGCGTTGAAACCCCGCAGTGTATTCCGCGCCCAGATTCGGCGGCACCTGCATTCCGGCGAGGACGATCTTCACCTGCGGGTTCTTCGCTTTCGTTTTGTCGATGATCGACTGGAGGTTGGTCTTCATCGATTTTAGGTCGAGGCCGCGCAAGCCGTCATTGGCGCCCAGCTCGAGGACGAGCAGATCGATCCGTCGCTGCAACAGCCAGTCGATCCGGCGCAAGCCGCCCGCGCTCGTATCGCCGCTCAGACCGGCGTTCTCGACCGTGTAGGGCAATCCAGCCGTGCGAATTTTCTCCCCGACCAGAGCTGGGAAAGCTTCCGTCGGTTGCACACCCAGGCCGGCCGTGAGGCTATCGCCGAGAAACACGACGGTCTTGGTGGAAGCTGGCGATGCGCTCGGGGCTGGGGTCTCGGCAAAAATCGCCGTCGAAAACATAGAAACGCCCAGAGCAAATGCGAGAATTGCTGGCATTGTTTTCCCACTCTGCATCCTGGGCCTGACAAAATATTTCATCGTTAATGAGCGCTCTCTCGATCCTCGACGTCCAACATCTGACGAAAACCTACGACACCGGCGCGGGCAAGTTGACCGTTCTCAAGGACATTTCGTTCACTCTTCCCGCCGGCGGCACCTGCTCGATCCTCGGACCTTCGGGCAGTGGCAAGACTACCTTGCTTGGTTTATGCGCCGGCCTTGACCGGCCGACCTCCGGCTCGGTTTTGCTGAACGGCATCACTCTCGGGGAAGAGAGCGAAGACGAGCGCGCGCGGATTCGCAACGAGCACGTCGGATTTGTTTTCCAAAATTTTCAGCTCATTCCGACGCTGACGGCTCTAGAGAATGTCACCGTCCCGATGGAATTGCGCGGCGATCGCAGCGCGCGTCAACTTGGGCTCGACTTGTTAGGCCGGGTCGGCCTTGCCGAGCGGGTGGAACATTATCCCGCCCAGCTTTCCGGCGGCGAACAACAACGCGTGGCGCTGGCCCGCGCCTTCATCAACCGCCCGAAAGTCCTTTTTGCCGACGAGCCCACGGGAAATCTCGATGCGGAAACGAGCAGCTCCGTCGTTGAGATCATGCTCGAATTGAACCGCAGCGCCGGGACCGCGCTCGTTCTCGTAACGCATGATCCAGATGTGGCCGGGCTCACCGAACGCACAATTCGGCTCAGGAACGGAGAGATGGTGTAATGCGCGTCGAGGCATGAACTCTTCCTTCATTTGGAAAATGGCGTGGCGAGATAGCCGGTCGAGCCGGCGCCGGCTGCTGCTTTTTTCGATCTCGATCACGCTTGGGATTGCGGCGCTCGTCAGCATCGGCTCGTTTCGCCATAGCTTGGCGCGTGCGATCGACGATCAGGCGCGCAGTCTAATCGGCGCCGACCTCGTGATTAGCTCCACCCGGCCATTTCGCCCGGAGGATGAAGCGCTTTTGCATTCGTTAGGCGAAGCGCAGGCGCGGGAGGTACGCTTCACGACCATGGCGTCCTTCCCGAAAAGTAACGGCACCCGCCTGGCCACGGTCCGCGCGCTCAGGGGAGACTTTCCGTTTTACGGCCCGATGGAGACGGCCCCGCAACCTGCGGCCAAAGAATTTCGCCAGGGGGGCCAGGCTATCGTGGACGAGAGCCTCCTTCTGCAATTCCACGCCGAAATCGGCGATCCGATCAAGATCGGTGAGTCTCAGTTCACAATCGCGGGCGCGCTCAAGAAAATGCCGGGCGAAGCCTCCGCCGCCGGGACGTTCGCTCCGCGCGTTTACATTCCGCTCCAGAATTTGGCGGCCACGCAGCTCCTGAAAACCGGCAGCATCGCGCGTTACCGCGCCTACGTGAAATTTCCTGAGAACACCGATGTCGAAGCGCGCATTGCCGTGCTCGGACCGCAGATAAAACGGCTGGGGATGGATTACGACACGGTCGCGCAGCGGAAACGCGATCTCGGGACGTCGTTGGAAAATCTTTACCGGTTCCTGAACCTGGTCGGCTTCATCTCCCTGCTCCTCGGCGCCGTCGGGGTCGCGAGCGCGATCCAGGCGCACCTCCAGCAGAAAACAAAGACCGGCGCGATCCTCCGCTGCCTCGGTCTGTCCGCTGCCGGAACGGTCGCCATTTATCTGGCGCAAACCGCGGCGATGGGACTCTTCGGCGCTGGATTTGGCGCGCTTCTCGGCGTCGCCCTGCAGCAGCTCTTCCCGCGCCTCCTGATGTCGTTCCTGCCGCTGACCATCTCCACGTCGATCGCCTGGGGGCCGATCGTCGCTGGTGTTTTCATCGGATTCACGATTTGCATCCTGTTTGCGCTCCCGCCGCTCCTGCGATTTCGCCGGCTTTCGCCCCTGCGCGTTTTTCGCGCGGCCATGCAAGTAGAACCACCGGGCCGCAAGCGCGACCCAATCATCTGGCTGGTTTATTTCGCAATCGTGGCGGGCATCACCGGCTTTTCGATCGCGCAGACGGATACCGTCACGCGCGGTCTCGTTTTTGCCGCAGCGCTTTTTCTGGCGGTCGGCATCTTCGCCGGACTCGCCAAGCTGCTGATTGTTGGCATTAAGAAATTCTTTCCGCACGGGTGGAGCTTTGTCCTGCGGCAGGGGCTGGCGAATCTTTATCGTCCGAATAACCGGACCCTGCTGCTGACGCTCTCGTTAGGCCTGGGCACGTTCCTGCTCCTGGATCTTTATCTGTCGCGCGAAGTCCTGCTCGCGCAGTTCACCTCGGTGGGAGCAAAGAACCAGCCGAACATTTTCTTCTTCGATATCCAGCCGGACCAAAAAGCGGGCGTGGCCGAAACCGTGCGCGCCTCCGGGATGCCCGTGATCCAGGAAGCACCGATTGTGACGATGCGGCTGGCGGAAGTGAAAGGGCGGAAAACGGCGGACATCCTGTTGGATCCGCAACGGAAAACCCCGGAGTGGGAACTCGAACGCGAATACCGGACGACCTACCGCGACCAACTCACCGACACCGAAAAGATCAGCGCGGGGCAATGGGTTGGGCGCGTCGATTATCATCCGGGGGACATCGTGCCGATCTCACTCGATGGCGACATCGCGAAGGATCTCGGCACGAAGATCGGCGACGAGATGGTCTTCGACGTCCAGGGCATCATGATCAAAACGAAGGTCGCCAGTACTCGCACCGTCGATTGGAAACGGTTCCAGACGAATTTTTTCGTCGTGTTTCCAGCGGGCGTTTTGGAAAACGCGCCGACCTTTCATGTCCTGGTGAGCCGCGTCCCTACGCCGGCGGACTCCGCGAAATTGCAAAACGCGATCGTCGCCAAATTTCCAAACGTTTCGGCGATCGATCTGACGTCCGTGATCCAAACTGTCGACTCGATCCTGAGCAAAGTCGCGCTCGTCATTCGGGTGATGTCTCTCTTCACGGTGGGGGCCGGCGTGATTGTGTTGGCTAGCACGATTTGGAGCGGGCGGTATCAGCGACTCCAGGAAAGTATTTTACTGCGCACGCTCGGCGCCTCTCGCCTCCAAATCTGGAAGATTCTTTGCGCCGAATATTTCCTGCTCGGTCTTTTCGCCAGCGTCACCGGGATTGTTCTCGCGGTGGGAGCGAGCTGGGGCCTGGCGAAGTTTGTTTTCAAGCTCAGCTACGCACCGTCGGTATGGCCGTTGTTCGTTGCCGCTGGCGCCGTAAGTCTTTTCACGGTTGCCGTCGGGTTAATTGCGAGCCGTGGAGTGGGCAGCACGCCGCCCCTGGAAATTCTGCGCGCGGAAGCGGAGTAGACGACAACGCATGTCATCCCGAGGCCGGCGAAGCGCGCCGAGGGACCTCGCAGTTGCAACCTAATGCTTCCGCGAAAGGTGGAAGCGTTCAGTGACGGAGTGGCCCTGTAGTTTCGCGGTAGCGATTGAGCGCTTGAGAGGTCCCTCGCCGCGCTACGCCACCTCGGGATGACCGACGCGAATGCTTATCTAGAAGAGGGTGGCTGCAGTGACTTCAGCTCGCTCTTGCTCAGCGGTCGCCAATGGCCGCGCGGAAGATCGCCTAGCCGCAATCGGCCAATCCGAATGCGCACGAGTTTTTTCACTTCGTAGCCGACTTCATAAAACATCCTTCGAATCTGGCGATTAATTCCCTGGCGAAGGAGGACGCGCAGCCGCGTCGGTTTAATGGAATGCACGGACTCGATCCGCGCGCGTTGTCCGTCCAGCATCACGCCCTTGTGCAATTTCGGGCCGAGAGCCGGGTCCCAGGGTCGATTTAGAGTTACCTCGTATTCTTTTTCGATTTTGTAGCGAGGATGGGTCAGGCGCTGCGCGAGGTCGCCGTCATTGGTGAGGAGCAGCAAGCCTTCGGTTTGGGCGTCGAGCCGGCCGACGTTGAAGAGGCGCGGCAAGTGCGGCGGGAGTAAATCGAAGATCGTATCGCGCACATTCGGATCGCTTCGCGTCGAAACGAAACCAGCGGGTTTATGCAGCATGATGTCGAGCCGGCGCTCGCCATGAATGAGTTTGCCACCGACCTTAACGTGGTCTCGTTCGGAGGGCTGCGCGCTGAAGTCGGTGCAAACGCGACCGTTGATCGTCACGCGGCCGGCGGCGATCAGCTGATCGCAGTAACGCCGCGAACCGAGCCCGGCCGCGGCCAGAAATCGGTTCAGGCGCATGGAAAAACGCGCGGTTAAACGTCCGGCTTGGTCTTCGGGAGGCCGACGACTTTCTGGCCTTCCTTGAACTGGCCGCGCTTCTTCAAGAGTTCGACGCGCTCGAAACGCTTCAGAACGTTCCGCTTCGCCGTGATGGTGCTGGCTCCTTTAAGACTGCGATGTTGCGACATAAAATTGGTCCAGTTTTCTTTGGAAATTGAGAGCCGGGAGGTTACAACGGTGCGCCGGTTTTTCAACCCCTCCTCTCAAAGCTCCAAGCACCAGGATCCAAGCTCCAAAGAAACACCAAGCTCGAAACAGCCCTATGGCACTTGGAGCTTGGATTTTGGTGCTTTCTGATCAGCGGCTGCGATGCTCCGGGAACAGCCCGAGAATGCCCCGCTCGTTTGCTTCACAAATGCCGCGCTCGGTGATCAGCCCGGTCACCAATTCCCGCGGCGTGACATCAAATCCGAAATTTGCCGCGGGGCTGTTCTCTGGCGCGATGCGCACTTCGAGGTGATTTCCCGCATGCCAGCCATCGGCGTAATTCACTTCCTCGGAGCCGCGCTCCTCGATCGGGATTTCTTTCACCCCATCGCGAATGTTCCAATCGAAAGACGATGACGGCAGGGCGACATAGAACGGCACCGCGTTGTCTTTGGCGGCCAGCGCCTTGAGATAGGTTCCGATCTTGTTCGCGACGTCGCCTGTGTAAGTCGTGCGATCGGTGCCCACCATGACGGCGTCGACTTTTCCGCGCTGCATCAAATGACCCCCGGCGTTGTCCGCGATGACGGTATGCGGCACACCGTGCTCGCCGAGCTCCCACGCCGTGAGCTTCGATCCCTGGCTGCGGGGCCGGGTTTCATCCACCCAGACGTGGACGGGAATTCCGGCGTCGTGCGCTGCGTAAATGGGAGCGGTCGCCGAACCGTAATCGACAAACGCGAGCCAGCCGGCGTTGCAATGCGTGAGGATATTGACCGGGTCACCGTCTTTTTTCTCGTTGAGGCTGCGAATAAGCTGAAGACCATGCTCGCCGATGCGCCGGCAGTATTCCGCATCTTCATCCGCGATTTCGCGTGCGGTTTGAAACGCAACGCGTTGTCTTTCTCCGGGTGATTTGGCCGCGGCGATATTTTTCATTTGTCGACCGATCGCCCACGCGAGATTCACCGCGGTGGGTCGCGTGGCTTTCAATTGCGCCGCCGCCCCAGTGAGATCGTCCGTTTCAAGCGTCGCCAAATAAAGCCCGTAGCCTGCAGCCGCGCCGATCAAGCCCGCGCCGCGCACATGCATCTCTTGAATAGCAGCCGCCATCTCCGCCACCGTGCGCACTTCTTCGATCACGAACCGATGGGGTAACGACCGTTGATCGATCAATTGGATAACGCGTTCGTCGCCCGGCTTGGGCCAGATGGTCCGATAATGTTGGCCGCGCACGTTCACGAGCCGTTAGAATGCGATCAAGATCCATGCAAAGCTAGATCGGAAAAACAAATGGAACTTGTCCGCCCAACGCAAGGACCGCGCTTCCCCAACGCGCGGCTCGGTTTGCTCATCACCGGCGTGATCGTCCTTGCGTTCGCTCTGCTCGGACTGCGAAGCGTCGATTGGTTTCTGCTCAAGAAATCGCTCCGGCACAAATTCACCAAGATCGAATGGATCTCTACAAGCGAACTCGCCGATTGGCTGGCGAACAAGCGCCGGCCCGCGCCCGTGCTTCTCGATGTGAGGACGCCGGAAGAATGGAACGTAAGCCACCTGCCGGGCGCGCGCCGGGTCGACCCGATTGCCTCGGCCGAAAGCGTCGCCGCGGGACTGCCGAAAGACACGCCGATCGTGACCTATTGCGCGGTCGGTTACCGCTCGGGCGAAACGGCAGACCGGTTGCGCGCCGCGGGGTTCACCAACGTTCGCAACCTCGAGGGTTCCATCTTCCAGTGGGCCAACGAGCATCGCCCGCTCGTGCGGGAACAGGAGCGTGTCAGCCAGGTCCATCCTTACAACACGTTTTGGGGCCGGCTGCTGAACGACGACGCGCGGGCGCCAGTGAAGAAATAAATTACAGCTGATTGCTCAGGATCACGCGCGCGCCGCAAGTCGTGACCTGGTGGTAAATGTGGACGCGGTTGGTGATCAGCGTTCGCCAATAGGAAACACGGTTCTCGTCGATGATCAGATAGATCGGATTCGATCCATCCCAGGCTTCGAGGAGAAAATGTTCGTCGAGATATTTGTTTTGCGCGGCTGGCTCCCGGTCGAAGAAAGCCGGCGCTTGATTCACCAGGAAAAACTTCTTGTCCAGATAGAAGCTAAGACTGTTTCCGCTGGGTAGCGATCCTTCGTAAACGACTTCACCATTTCGACCGAGCCGGGGGTTCAGATATTGTGCGGTACCGGCCAGGGAGAAAAACGGAGCCGCCTGGGAGCGCGCTTCGACGAGGCAAAATCCTACGGGCACCATGGCGGCCAGGGCGACAACGAGCGTTATTTCGCCGCGCTGCTTCACGACCAACAGCGCTCCGATCGCGAAAGTGACCAGCGAGCCCACGGCGATCTGGGCGAGGGGAGTGAGAAAAATCCAGGTACTCGTGTCGAGTGAATGTTCAAGGAAACCGGCGGCAACGGCCGGCCGGTAATAAGTCGCAGCGCCAATCGCGCCGCCCACAACCAGAGCGAGAGCGATTCCAGCGGCGCGCAGAGGTCGCGAGCTACGCTCCCATGCGCTTGCCGCGAAGAGCGCGAAACCCGGCGCCGCGGCCAACGACGAAAAAACATGACGTTCCCCGGCCAGGATGGGCCGGAGAAGGCCGACGGCGATCCAAACCAGCGGAATCGCATCGGCAAAAGCGAATTCGTTAGGCCGAAAGATTTTTCGCGGCGCGAAATTCAATCCGGGCAGAACCAGAAAGATCGCCGGAAACCACCAGGCGAAGTGGAAGAGCAGAAATCGCCGGCGCGGCAGGCTGGCGAAAGCGTCGGTTCCGCTGGAAAAGTGGGAGAGAAATCCGGGAAAGTTCTGGTATGCCCAGAGAAACCATGGAGCAACGAGCAGAACGAAGAGGAGGAGATTTCTCCAGTGGAGCAAGGTGTGAAAGCGGAGACGGGCTTCGCGGAAAAAAATGGTGAGCAGACCGCAAATCGCGGCGAGATAAACGAGGGCGCCGGGACCTTTCGCCAGGCTGGCGAGGCCGGCGGCCATCCAGACGCCGGCGAACCACGCCCGGCGCGACTTCTGTTGTTGATAGCCGCGGACGACGCAGTAAATCGCGGCCGCGATAAAGAGTGCGAAAATCGCGTCCGGTGTAACCATTCGCCCTGGCAAAAATGCGCCGGCGGAACAAACGTGGATAAGACCGGCAGCGAAGCCACGCCAATAACCGGCAAGCCGTTCGCCGATGAGAAACGTGAGCGCGACCGACCCGAGCATGGCGAGAGCTATCGGCAAACGCGCGGCGGCCGCACTGAGGCCGAAAACTTTGAAGGAAATCCCAGTGACCCAGTACGCCAAAGGCGGTGTTTGCAGGAGTGGCGAGCCGTCGTTCGTGGGCAGCAACCATTGTCTCGAGTCGAGCATCTCGCGCGTGCCGCCGGCGAGCTGGGCTTCCGCACCGTCATGCAGATCGCCCCACGCTGCCGTGCCGATGTGAAGCACGGCCGTCAGCGCCAGGAGAAAGGCGAGAAGGGCGTGCCGGGTCGGCGGCGGATTGAGAATTTGGGGCGCGAGGAAACTGTCTTCGAGCGAAAAAGTCTTGACGCCGGCGACCATGTTTCGTCAGGCGCCGTCGGCGCGATAACAGTCCCACTCGTCGGGCACGCGCAACAGTTTCGCTTCCGGCATCTGGATAATCGCGAGCATCTGCCGGCATTCCGCGATCAGCATTCCATCGGCGGGCCGGACAATTTTGAAAGCGCACCAGAAGCGCACCCGCTCAAGCCGATCGAGGCGGCCTTCGATCACGAGCTTGTCGCCGAGCTTCGCGGCGCGCCGATAATCGATTTCGGTGCGCACGACGACGGGATACTTTTTCGTTTCCGCCATTGTGGCGAGCCCGAGACCGAGTTCTTCGGCGAGGTGAGTGCGCGCGATTTCGATGAAGCGCAGGTAGGCGATGTTGTGAACGACGGCTGCGCAATCAGTGTCGAAGAACATCACCTGCACTTCGGTGCAGATCCGCGGAGCCCTTTCGTTCAACATCAGGAAGCATCCTAGCAGCGAGGGTGGAGGATGGAAGATTGAGAATGGTGGACTACTTCTCCGACGTGGCAGGATTGCCATGCGCCCGGGAAGTTTGCCAACGGTCGAGCTGCGCGGAAACGGCGGTCACGACCTCGTCGACGCTGACAGCTTTCATGCAGCGAAA
>JALYIN010000502.1 GCA_030775765.1 Verrucomicrobiota bacterium | reverse complement strand
GATCACCTCAGCCATCCGCTGGCTGATTCGCCGAACTGGAAGGCGCTGGCGAAATTCCAAAAAACAATTACCCACGACGAGTTCGAACAACTGCTTCGCGGCGTCTATTGCCCTCACGGAATCAACGAAGCGTTCATCCGCGTGGATCCGGATGCAGCGTGCATTCTTCTGGACCGCGACGCGCAGAGCTGGTTCACCCTGCGTTTCGCAAGTTCCCCTGCGACGCGTCAGATTATTCCCAGGACATGGCGCCCGGCGAAGTCGTTGCCTCGACGCCGGAAAGCCGGGGTCCTCTCTGGAATCAAGATCGCGCTTGATCCCGGCCACATCGGCGGCGAGTGGGCGAAAATGGAAGAGCGATGGTTTAAGTCCGGCGACGCCGCGCCCGTCGAGGAAGGGGAGATGACGTTGAAGGTAGCGAAGATGGTTGCCGAGAGATTGAGCGCGCTCGGGGCGCGCGTTTCTTTTGTGCGCGACAAAACGGAGCCGGTCACACCGTTCCGTCCCAACGATTTTAAGGAAACCGCGCGCGCCATGCTCAAGGCGAGCGGCACGGAGAACCCGCCAGACGAATTCCAGGGGCCGGACGATCCGCTCAAGGAACAAACGGTGCGCTGGCAAAGCGAGATCCTGTTTTATCGCACCAGCGAAATTCGCGAGCGGGCCCGGCGCGTGAACTCGAAGCTGCGCCCGGATCTCGTTCTCTGCCTGCATTTCAACGCCGAAGCGTGGGGGGACGAGCGTAATCCCATCCTCACGGATAAGAACCATCTCCATCTCCTGGTTAACGGATCGTATTCGCCTTCCGAAATCGAGTTCGACGACGAACGGTTCGAAATGTTGCAGCGCTTGCTCAGTCGCAACTACGACGAGGAGATCCAGATCGCGGACACGGCGGCTACGGCCATGGCGAAAAAGACCGGCCTACCACCGTATCAGTACACGACGGACAACGCGACCAAGGTCGGAACCAGCGGTTACGTTTACTCGCGCAACCTGGCGGCGACTCGTCTCTTCCGATGTCCGGTCGTTTACTTCGAGCCCTACGTGATGAACAGCAGCGAGGTCTTTGCCCGGATTCAGGCGGGCGATTATGAGGGAACGCGCGCCGTCAATGGTATCGAACGTCCCAGCATCTACCGCGAATATGCCGATGCCGTGGTGGAGGGGCTCGTCGAATATTACAAAGCCGCACGAGGTGGATCGCGCACGCCGCCGCGCGATGCGAAATAATCGTAAGAGAACCTCGAGCGACGGGGCGCTCGATCCACCTAAAGCTTTTCCACTCCTGCTTCGATATCCGCCATCGTTACATTCTTGACGAGACGCGCGGAGCCGATCGCAGGGACAACGACAAAACGTACCTCCCCTCCTGCGAATTTCTTGTCGAACGGAACTGCGTTAACAATCTTCTCCTTCGGAAAATCCGACGGCAATCGGGTGGGCAACTCTAATGCTTCGAGCGTGCGCACGATGCGCTCCCGCTCCGCTTCCCGTAATCCAGCTTTTCGCACCGAGATTTCAGAAGCCGCGACTATCCCCAGGCTGATTGCTTCGCCATGAAGGAAATCGCGATAACCCCCGGCTCGCTCGATCGCGTGTCCGATGGTGTGGCCGAAATTCAGGAGCGCTCGTTCGCCACTCGTCTCGCGTTCGTCTGCAGTCACGATACCGGCTTTGATCTCGACGTTTCGGCGAATCAGCGCCGGCAAATCACCGCGGTCGAAGCGCTGCAATCGCTCGAACATTTCGGCATCGCGAATCACAGCATGCTTGATCAGCTCCGCAAACCCCTGCCTGAATTCTCGCGGTGGCAAGGTCTCCAGCGTGTCCACATCGGAAATAACCAACGCCGGTTGGTGCCACGCCCCGATGAGATTTTTGCCCGCGACAGTGTTCACTCCCGTCTTGCCGCCGATGGAGCTGTCAACCTGGGCCAGCAGCGTGGTCGGCACCTGCACACAAGGAATCCCGCGGTGATAAATCGCCGCCGCGAATCCCGCCAGATCGCCCACCATCCCGCCACCTACGGCGACCACAAAAGATGAACGGTCCAGACCCGCCTCAATCATCCGATCGCAGATCGCTTCCGCCTCTTGCATCGTTTTCGACGATTCGCCGGGTGAGACTGTGATCAATACCGGCCGAACGCCTGCTTCTGTCAGGCTGCTCATAACCGTGTGCGCATGAAGCGGCGTCACATTCTTATCCGAAATAATCGCGCACGCCGCTCCTTTGAATTTCGGCGGGAGAAGCGAACCGATGCGCGCCAAAATCCCGCGGTCGACGAGGACCTCGTAACTCTGTTCGCCGGCTCGGATGCGGATTGGATTCACAGGCCTTCGATCGTACCGGTGGGTCGCAATACGCGAAAGAGAAAACGCGAAGGGTAGTTGCCTTGACAAGAGAGGCGGCCGTTTCGCTAAATGGATGCATGCCAGATCCAATCGACCCGGCCTCACCCCCGAATCCTCTTCCGACGCCGGCGCCGGCTCCTTCGTCCCGGTTCACCGGGCTGCCGCCAAACGTCGCCGCAGCGCTCTCCTGCATCCCGCTGTTTGGTGGCCTGGTTTTTTACATCCTGGAAAAAGAGGACCGATTCGTCCGGTTTTACGCGATGCAATCGATTCTCTTCGGCGCCGCTTGCTTCGTGCTGGTGGCGCTCTTCCGTGCCTTCGGCGACATAGCGTGGTCGATTCCAGTCGCGAGTGTGATCTTGGGGCCGCTCTGGAGTTTCCTTTTCGCGGTCGTGAAGCTCGGGCTCGTCGTGTTGATGATCATCTCAATGGTCAAGGCGTTCAGCGGCGTGCGCTGGGAAATGCCGGTCGTGGGGCCCATCGCCCGAAAGCAGGTGGGCGACGTCTAGCAGGCCAGCAATTTCACTACGATCTCAGTCAGGATCAGCTCGTGATCGAGCTGGCTGCTGACGAGACGAACGTTCGCTTCCAGGCAGGCCTCGAGACCGGCGATGAGCTTCTTCGTTTCGAACCGGTTCGCATGCTGCGCGGCCAGCCCGAGCGCATAGCTGTTGATCGAACCATCCTTCTTGCGCGGCAAATGCTCGGTCGCCTCGGCGGGCAATCGATTCAACGCCGAGATAAAACTGAAAGGGGCATGGGGCCGCGCCATGCGGTGGCGTTCCATCAAATCTTTGGCGAGCAAAAGATTCCGGACGGTGGGCAGGATCGCGACGAGGAGAATGCCGATGGCGCTTTCGCCCTGATCCAGCAAACGCTTCACCAGCATCAGCGCGCGCCCGAGATCACAGGCGGCCAGGGCATTCCCGAGTTCGAAAATAACGCCGGCGCGGGAGAGCGGCACCAGCTCGCGCACTTGCTCCACCTTCACGCCCCGTTCGCGCCCCTGGTGGAGATCGATCTTCTCCAGTTCGTTTTCGATCTGGCGGGTATCGCCGCCGGTGAGCAGCACAAAGAGATCGAGCGCGTCCTCTTCAAACTGCAACTTTCTCGCCTTCACTCGGCGCCGCACGATCTCGGTCGCTTCCTCTTCCCAGCCGGCGCGCGAAGAATCGAGCCGATCGATCACCTGGATGTCCGCGCGCTTCGCGAGCGTTTTGTAGAATGAGCGCCGCTTGTCCGTTTCTGTCGCGCTGATCAACAACGTCACGCCCGACCCGAGACCGGCTTCGATCAATTCCGCCAGTTCCTCGAGCGCGCCCTGGACGGCGGCGGAGCGGCCAATCACGCTATCGGCCAGGCAATTGGCATTCTTGAGCCAGACCAGTTTGCCGCCGCCGAAAAACGGAATGGTCTGCAAGGCCTCGATGCCAAGGCGGATTTTCGCAACCGCCTGCTCGGCGTTATCCGCACAGGCATCGATCACTTCCAGCCCGAATTCGCCTGCGTCCGGCGGCGTTAACTTCGCTGCCAGCTCGGCCGCGACGCGTTTGACCTCACTCTCGTCCGACCCGACGACGGCGTGAATTCTGGATTCGGACTCGGCAGTCTTTACTTTAGCCTTCGGCATCGGTGGCGGCAATTTTAGCCGCCATCGGTTTGTTGCAAAGAAGTTCCAGTCGCATAAACGCGGAACTTTTCTTCCAGCACTGCCGCGTTCGCAAACTCGCCCGCATAAATCCGCAGGAACGCCGAGTCGAACGGTTGATGGCGGGCGAGCGCATCGAGGAGTGAAAGAAATCTTGCCTTGTCAGTCGAGGCGAGGAAACGCACAAAGCGCTCCGACTCATCGTAGAAGGAAACCACGTTTTCCGAAGGCGGATGCGTCATGGCCACCAGCGCCGCAATGGGAATCAGATTTTGGGTTTGGACTCGCTGCGAAAGCGGCCTGGCATTGAAGCCACGTGCGCGTTGATAACTGGCGTGGGCGCCCTTCGACACAAACTGCGCAAATCCTTCATCCAGCCAGCACGGAATCCCGCCCGAATAAAAGCGGTGGAGAACCAGGTGGGCGATTTCATGCCCCAGACTGTTGTCGGTGAAGCGATAGGCGGGATTACGGACCACGAAAAGACTCCCGTCGGAATGGATCCCACCCGTCCACGGTTCGAGCTGGCCGAGTTTCTGAAACTGCGTCCAATCGGCGGGCCGCTCGAAAACGTAAATGTGCGACTTGGTATCGCCGGACGGTTGCTCGCGCTGGAGCTCCTTGGCGACGACGCGGTAATGAAATTCGGCTTCTACCGAGATCGGAGTGACGACGTAACTGCTGACGAAGTGATAAATGAAATGTTCGGTCTCGCCGTGTTTCCATTGTTCGGGATGGATGGCCAGCGCCTTTTCGCCGAGCGGATTCGGATCGCGCTGGCTCAATCGAGAGAATTCGATCTCGGGCAAGGCATTAAGGCTCGGCGACTGGGCAATTGCCGACGAGGCCGTCGAGAGGGCAATCAGGAACGAGCCGAGGAGGAACTTCGAAGGCCGTGGCATGGCTCCGAATGTAGCTAGTCGCGTGCGAGAACTGCCCGCGCGCGGTTCCCTTACACCCGCGAGCGCCGGCGCTGCGCGCCGCCGCGGGAATATTTCACGGGCCTGCGCTTCGGCTCGATCTTCGTCAGGCCGGTGCCACTCTTCACTTCCATGATCTGGTCGCGGAGCAAGGCGGCCCGCTCGAACTCGAGGTTCGCTGAAGCAGTCTGCATTTCTTCCTCCAGTTCGCGCAACAACTCGGTGAGGTTGAAATCGCCCCCGGCTTCCTGAATCACCGACGCCGCGATCTCCCGGCCGCGCAAAATGGTGTGCAAACTTTCCTGGACCGCCCGGCGCACGGTGGTGGGCGTGATCCCATGTTTCTCGTTGTACTCCATCTGTTTCGTCCGCCGATAATCGGAGATCGAAATCAAGGCCTGCATGCTTTGCGTCACTGTGTCGGCGAAAAGCACCACTTCACCATTAATGTGCCGCGCGGCGCGGCCCGCCGTCTGGATGAGCGAGGTCTGGCTCCGCAAAAAACCTTCCTTGTCCGCATCGAGAATACAAACGAGCGAGACCTCCGGCAGGTCGAGTCCTTCCCGGAGCAAATTGATTCCGACCAGAATATCGAAGTCGGCCGCGCGCAGGCCGCGCAAAATCTCCACGCGCTCGATCGTGTCGATGTCGCTGTGCAGGTATCGCACTTTCAACCCGACATCGCGCAGGTAATCCGACAGATCTTCCGCCGTCCGCTTCGTCAGGGTGGTAACCAGCACGCGCTCCTGTTTCTCCACCCGTTGCCGGCAAAGCTCGATCGTTTCGTCGATCTGGTTCTTCAACGGCTTGAGCGTGATTTTCGGATCGAGCAACCCTGTCGGCCGAATGATTTGCTCCACCACCAGCGGCGCACCGGGCGTGTGGGCGTCGAATTCTTCCGGCGGCTGGTCCGTTCGGCTGACAATTGCCTTTCCGTCCACGTTAGGGGTTGGGCGATTTCCATTCGCCGCTTCGCCCGCAACCACAAACGGGACTGCTTCGTCCTCACCGATCCGCTCCCGTTTATGCGGGAAGTATCCCTTGTTCCCCACCACGCTGTTTTTGATTTCAAACTCCGCCGGCGTCGCACTCACATACGCGATCTGGTTCGTCATCCCCATGAACTCCTTGAAATTCAACGGCCGATTATCGAGCGCGCTCGGCAACCGAAACCCGTATTCCACCAAGACCGTCTTGCGCGACTTGTCACCCTCGTACATCCCGCCGATCTGCGGGATCGTGGCGTGCGACTCGTCCACGACGAGCAGGTAATCTTTCGGGAAAAAATCGAGGAGCGTGAACGGCTTCGATCCCGGCATCCGGCCGGAGAGATGCCGGGAATAATTCTCGATCCCGTTGCAGAAGCCCATCTCCTGCAACATCTCGAGATCGTATTCGGTCCGCATCTTCAGCCGTTGCGCCTCGAGCAACCGGCTCTGGGATTCCAGCTCGACGATGCGGTGATCCAACTCGTTGCGGATTGAGGAGAGAGCGCGGTTCAACTTATCCGCCGGCGTCACGAATTGCTTCGCCGGATAAAAAGTGATCACGCTGAGTCCCTCCCGCGCGTGACCCGTCAGCGGGTCGAACCGCGTGATCGCGTCGATCTCATCGCCGAAAAACTCCAGCCGGATCGCTTCCTCATCCGCCGTGGCGGGATAAACCTCCACCACGTCGCCGCGGACCCGGAATTTACCGCGCGCGAAGTTCATGTCGTTGCGCTCGTAGAGCATGTCGACGAGCCGGCCAAGGACCGCTTCGCGGCTGATCTGCTGGCCCTTTTTTACCGTGAGCAGCATGCGCAGATAATCTTCCGGCGAAGTCACGCCGTAGATGCACGACACGCTCGCGACTACAATGGTGTCGCGCCGGGAAAGGAGCGCGCTCGTGGCCGAAAGCCGGAGCCGCTCGATTTCTTCATTGATCGAGGAATCCTTCTCGATGTAGGTGTCCGAACGCGGGATGTAGGCTTCCGGCTGGTAGTAATCGAAGTAGCTGACGAAATACTCGACCGCGTTCCGCGGGAAGAACTGCTTGAACTCCGAGTAGAGCTGCGCGGCGAGGGTCTTGTTGTGCGAAATGATCAGCGCCGGCCGGTCCAGCTCGCGGATCACGTTCGCCATCGTGAACGTCTTGCCGGAACCGGTCACCCCGAGCAGGGTCTGATGGCGATTACCGGCTTCGATCGATTTCAACAGCTTCGCGATCGCCTGGCTCTGGTCGCCGCGGGGTTTGTAGTTGGATTCGAGCTCGAAAGCCATCCGCCAAAGTAGCACAGGGCCGATAGGCCGCGCCACCGGATGACATCCGCGTCATCAGGAAGCGATGCTCGCTTTTAACTCGCCATGCCTTTGAGGCGCGGTACTAATTCCCCGCGACCGCGTATGAATCCCAATAGTTTTTTCGGCGAGCTCCGCCGTCGGAATGTTTACAGGGTTGCTGCCGCCTACGCGATCGTCTCGTGGCTCACTATCCAGATCGCTACCCAGGTCTTTCCGGTCCTGGAAATTCCGAGCTGGTGCGTCCGCCTGGTCATTGTACTCCTCGCCATGGGGTTTCCCGTCGCGGTGATTCTCGCCTGGGCTTACGAGCTCACGCCGGAGGGAATCAAGCGCACCGAAGTTGTCCTCCCCGCCAAATCGATCAAGCGGGAGACCGGGCGGAAACTGGATTTTCTGATCATTGCGGTCCTGCTCTGCGCCATCGCGTTTTTGCTTTACCAGCGATTCTACCCGAGTGAAAAATCCTCCGGCAGTTCCGAGAAGAGCATTGCCGTTCTCCCGTTCGAGAATATGAGCGACGATAAGGAGAACGCGTTTTTTGCTGACGGCATTCAGGACGACATCCTCACGAGCCTGGCGAAGATTCACGATCTGAAAGTCATCAGCCGGACGTCGGTCATGCTTTACCGCGGCGCGGCGAAAAGCAATCTGCCGCAGATCGCGCGCGCCCTCGGAGTGGTGAACGTGCTTCAAGGAAGCGTGCGCCGCGGCGAAGGGCGTGTCGTGGTAAGCGTGCAGTTGATCGATGCCATCAACGACCGGCATCTCTGGGCGAAACGCTATGACCGGCCGATGGCGGACTCGCTGGGTCTCCAGGGCGAACTGGCCTCCGAGATTGCCTCCGAGCTGCGGGCCACCTTGAGCCCGGAAGAGAAAAATCGGGTCGTCACCAAACCGACCGAGAACCCCGACGCTTACGTGCTGTACTTGAAAGCGCGCCCTTACGAATCGAATGCGGATCGCTTGTTCGAGGATTTCAAGCTCGCGGAACGGCTTTACGCTGAAGCGATCCAACACGACCCCGCCTTCGCGCTCGCTTACGCGCGGCTCTCCGCCACGCTTGCCCGCATTTATCATTGGTTCGACCCAACCGATGAACGCAGGGCGGAGATCAAAAAGAATGTCGACAAGGCCCTGGCCTTGAAACCCGACCTTGGCGAAGGCCATCTCGCGCTCGGGCTTTATTATTATTGGACGGAGGCGAACTACGAAAAGGCGCTGGAGCAATTTCGCATCGCCTCCGCCGCGCTGCCGAACGACAGCGAAATCGCTTACATCTCCGCCGCGATCCGGCGCCGACAGGGAAACTGGAAGGACAATCTGGAGCTGCTCAAGAAAAGCGAGACGGTCGACCCGGGGAACGCAAACGTGGCGTCGGAAATCGCATTCACCTACGCATTCGTGCACGATTGGCGGCACGCCGCGCAAATGTACGATCGCGTCGTCGTGCTCGCGCCGGATTCGGCTAATTTCAAGATCGCCCGCGCCTACCTCGATCTTTACGAGAACGGGAAGACCGACACGCTGAAAGCCGCGCTCGCGAAAATCCCGGCTAGCATCGATCCATCCGGACTCGTAACCCGGGCGCGCTGGGACGTGGCGATGCTGGATCGCGATTTTACCGCGGCGGATCTCGCGATGGCTTTCTACCCACTCGACGTTTTTCAATCCGATGGAATGCCGACACCGAAGAGTTTTTTCCGCGGTTGCACGGCGCTGGCCCGCGGCGATACCAGCGCGGCTCAAACCCAATTTGCCACGGCTCTGCCCGCGTTTGAATCGGCCGTCCGCGAAGCTCCGACGACGGGACTGCGGCACGCCAATCTCGGCCTCATTTATTCCTTGATGGGCCGCAAGGAGGATGCGATTCGGGAAGGACGCCGCGCCGTGGAACTGGAGCCTGAATCGAAGGACGCCCTGGTTGCTCCGTGGATGAAGGGTTTCCTGGCGATGATTTACGTGCGCACCGGCGATCTCGATTCGGCGTTGCCGTTGCTCGAACGCGGGCTCGCCTCGCCGTTCCCGGTGGACAACACGAATTGCTGCATCACCTACAATGATCTCCGGAAAC
>JALYIN010000501.1 GCA_030775765.1 Verrucomicrobiota bacterium | reverse complement strand
CGGCGGGGCGTTGCTCGATCTCGGCGTCTCGTCGCGGCAGCTGGAAAACGCCAGCCGCGGTTTCAGCGTCATGCGCCAGGGACCGCTCGATATGCGGATGGATCCGCGGCGCGAACTGACAGCTGCGACAGTCGTTAATTCCTATTCGGAGGAAGACCTCACCCAAATTTTCCGCGAGCTGGGAGAAGAACCGGCCGCGCGCCGCATCGCGAGCCAGCTCGTGAAGTTGCGGAAAGTGACGCAGTTCGAGGACACGATGCAGCTGGCGAAGGCGATCGAGAAGATTGTCTGGCGGCACGGGCGACGTCATCCCGCGACGCAGGTGTTTCAGGCGTTACGCATGGAAGTGAACGACGAGCTGAACGCGCTCGATGAAGGTCTGCGCGCGCTGACAAAGCGGCTCGAATCGGGCGCGCGTTTCGCCGTGATCACTTTTCATTCTCTCGAAGACCGGATCGTGAAAAATTTCTTCCGCGAGCGGAGCCGCGAATGGCTTGATCGGCCAGAGTGGCCGGAGCCGCGGAAGAATCCGGATTTTGTTTTTCGTCTCATCACCGACAAGCCGGTTGAGCCCGGCGAAAACGAGCAGCGCAGCAATCCACGTTCGCGCAGCGCCAAGTTGCGGGTCGCCGAAAAAATCTAATGCACGCCCCGCGCCGCAAAACCTTCAACTCTGTGAACGCCGCTTCGCTGGCGCGCTGGATCGTAATGACCGGTTTCCTCGCCCTGACCGGTCTGGTTTACGTTTACCTAACGCTCCAGCTCTACCATCTCGGCGATCGGAAGAAGGCGCTGGAGAATGAGCTCACGAGTCTCCACTCGCAAAACGATGTCGCGAGCGTTCAGATCGCGGCGTTGACCTCGCGGGCGGCGCTGCAGCGCCGGCTCAAGGAGGGTTATTTGAAAATGCTCCCGATCGCCGAGCAGAACATCGTGCGATTGAACGCGCCCCGGCCGGCGCGCCCGGAGGATGCGGTCCAACCGGTCGCTAACAAGCGTGGCGGAAGATGAAGTGGAACAGCCGGATCCGTTGCGCGCTGGTCTGCCTCTTCTTTACCGCTTTGTTCAGCCTCTTTTCCTTTCGGCTGGTTTACCTCCAGATGATCAAGCACGACGAGTATGCCGGGCTTGCCGCGGAGAAACATGTCTACAAGCAGCCGATCTTTGCCGAGCGCGGCACGATCCTCGACGCGAACAACGAAGTCCTCGCGCATAACACGCCGGTCGAAACGGTCGTCGCGGATGCGACCCACATAAATAACCGCGAGGCGATTATTCCGCTGCTGCGGGACGCGCTGGATATTCCTGCCGGCGAGCTGTTCGAAAAACTAGACGGCGAGCGCCGCTACATTGTTTTGAAGCGCGAGGTGCCGATCGCCGCCGCGACGGCATTGCGGGAAAAATTGCGCGCCCAGAATTTGCGCGGGATTTATTTCGAGCGCGACACGACGCGGATTTATCCGAACGGCTCGATGCTCTGCCACGTCATCGGGTTTACTGACTTCGAGCATCGCGGGATACAGGGCGTGGAATCGTCGATGGAAGAATATCTGCACGGCCAGGACGGTTACCGTTTCATCGAGCACAACCGCGCCGGGCAGGAGATAGTACTGTATCGCGGCCAGGAACGCGTGCCGCGGGACGGCTACCAGGTCCATCTCACCGTCGATCTGAACCTGCAAAATATCGTCGAGAACGAGATCGACGCGGCGGTGCGCGAATACAATCCGCAAAAGGCCACCATCATCCTGATGCGTCCACAGACCGGCGAGATTCTCGCGATGGCGAATCGCCCGAACTTCGACCTAAACCTGCGCTCCGAGGCGAAACCGGAGCAGATGAAGAACCGAGCCATCATCGACATGATGGAGCCGGGCTCGACCTTCAAGATCGTCACCGCGGCGGCCGCCCTGAATGAGAAGAAGGTCCGTCCCGACACGACGATCTTCTGCGAGAACGGCATCTGGAATTTCGGCGGCCGGCCGTTGCACGATCACAAGGCGTACGCGGACTTGAGCGTGCAGGACATTCTTGTGAAATCGAGCAACATCGGCGCGGCCAAGCTCGCCCTCTCCATCGGCGAACAGAAATTCTACGAATACATTCGCCGCTTTGGTTTTGGCGATCGAACCGGAATCGAATTGCCGGGCGAAATTCCCGGCGTGATTCGTCCGCCGCAAACGTGGAGCAAGATTTCCATCACTCGTATTCCCATGGGCCACGAGGTGGGCGTGACGCCGTTGCAGATGATGGTGGCGATGGCGACGATCGCGAACGGCGGCAAACTGGTTACGCCGCGCATCGTGAAATCTGTCACCGCCGGAGACGGCAAGACCATCACGACTTTCTCGCCGACGGTTTTGCGGCAGGTGATTTCGCCGGAGACCGCGGCGCAAGTCGGGAACGCGTTGCGCGGTGTGGTGAGCGATCGCGGGACGGCGGCCGCGGCGGCTGTACCGGGTTTCACAATCTCCGGCAAGACGGGGACCGCGCAGAAAGTGGATCCGAAAGGTGGGTACGAGCAGGGGAAATATGTTGTCTCGTTTTCCGGTTACCTGCCGTCCGATCATCCGGAATTCGTTGGGATCGTGGTGCTGGACGACGCGAAGACCAGCAAGCCGGAACTGAATTACGGCGGTCTCGTGGCTGGCCCGATCTTTTCGCGCATCGCGGAAAAGGCGGCGCGCTATCTCGATCTTCAGCCGCATGAAGAGCTGGCGAAACCGTCTGCGCCGGGACGAGTGGCCTTAACCAATGCGTCCCACCGTTGAGCGCGCTGCGCCCGTTTGACCCTTTCGCATGCAGCTCAAAACACTCGTCGCAGCCATTTCCCCCCGCCAAATCATCGGGCCGGGTGATCGCGTCGTGGAAAGCATCGCGTATGACTCGCGGCGTGTGCAGAGGAATGGCCTTTTCGTCGCATTGCGCGGGGAAAAATCTGACGGCCATCAATTCGTCGAACAAGCCGTCGAAAAAGGTGCCACGGTCATCGTGACGGAACAGGAGGTCCAATCCCCTCGCGCGACTTGTGTAGTGGTCGATGACACGCGCTCGGCGCTAGCTGATCTCGCCGCGACTTTTTACGAACGCCCGGCCCGCCGGCTCAAGCTCGCCGGCGTTACCGGCACGAATGGAAAAACGACGACGACGTTTTTGCTCAAACACATTTGCGAGAATGCCGGAGTGCGTTGCGGCTTGCTCGGGACCGTGCGCTACGAAATAGGGGACCGCGTCTTGCCGGCGGTGCGCACCACGCCGGAATCGCTCGACGTCCAGGAGCTGCTCGCGCAAATGGTGAATGCCGGATGCAAGGCGGCTGCGCTGGAAGTCTCGTCGCATGCCCTCGCGCAGGATCGCGTGCGCGGCATCGAATGGGACGTCGCCGTCTTCACGAACCTGACCCAGGACCATCTGGATTTTCATGGCACGATGGAGAATTACTTCAAAGCCAAGACGACGCTCTTCACCGGATTGGCGGAGCAGAAGGCGAAGACCGGCGCGACGGCGGTGATTAACCTCGACGATCGTTATGGCGTTCAGTTGGTCAATCTGCTCGAGAAGAAAGTGCCGGTCATCACTTACGGCCTGGGCGTGAAGGCGGATTTCCGGGCCTCGAATTACCACGCTGAATTTGCGGGCACTTCCTATCAGCTCGACGCGCGCGGCAAGAGTTATCTGGTGCGGGTTCCACTGATCGGAAGGTTCAACGTCGCGAATTCCATGGCTGCGTTAGCTGCGGCTAACAGCATGGGCATCAGCCTGCGCGAAGCCATTCTTAGTCTCGGCCGCTCTCCGCAGGTTCCCGGGCGGCTCGAGGCGGTCCCGGCAAAACGGCAGTTCCAGATCTTCGTCGATTACGCGCACACCGACGATGCGCTCCTCAACGTCCTCAAAACGCTGCGCGAACTCTCGCCTCGCCGGCTCATAGTCGTCTTTGGTTGCGGCGGCGATCGCGATAAACAGAAGCGCCCGCTCATGGCGCGCGTCGCGGACCAAAACGCCGACTTCAGCATCATCACTTCCGATAATCCGCGGAAAGAAGATCCCGACGCCATCATTGCCGATGCCGAGAAAGGTTTTCGCTCCGATCGCTACGAAAAAATCACCGACCGCACCCAGGCGATCGCGCGCGCCATCGAGCTGGCGCAGCCGCGCGATATCATCCTCATCGCCGGCAAAGGCCACGAGGCCTACCAGGAATTCGCCGATCACACGGTCCCTTTCGACGACATCCAGGTCGCACGCCGCGCCTTGGAGAATCACCCGCTGGAGTTCGGATCATGATGACCATGCGCGTTCCCCAGACGGAAAACTCGATAGCAACATGAACGCGCTAAGTCTGGCCCAAATCGCAAAGCTGGCAGGTGGCTCGATCTCGGCCGACGACACGAGCGTGCTCGTGTCGAGAATCAGCACCGATTCGAGAACGCTGCGGGAGGGCGATCTCTTCGTTCCGTTGCGCGGGGATAACTTCGACGGGCATAAGTTCATCGAGCAGGCCGCAGAGCGCGGCGCTGCCGGGGCGATGGTGGAAGAGAAGTGGCAGAGCAAAGTTCCGCGCGATTTCGCGCTGGTCCGCGTGGCCGACACGCTGATTGGTTATCAGACGCTCGCGGCAAATTATCGCGCCTCCTTGCCGCTAAAAGTCATCGCCATCACCGGGAGCAACGGCAAGACGAGCACGAAAGATTTTGTCGCAGCCACCCTGGCGAAAAAATTCCGGGTCACGAAGACAGAAGGCAATTTCAACAACCATGTTGGGCTGCCACAGACGATGCTGGCGGCGAATCGCGACGATGAAATCGCGGTCTGGGAAATCGGGATGAACCATCCCGGCGAGATCGCGGCCCTTGCGAAACTCGCTGCGCCCGATGTGGCGATCATCACGAACATCGGCATCGCGCACATCGAGTTCATGGGGAGCCAGGAAGCGATCGCCGAAGAAAAAGGCGCGCTCGCGGAAGCGGTCGCCGCCACCGGGACTTTAATCTTGAACGCGGATGACGCGTTCAGTGAACGGATCGCGAAGCGGACCCGCGCCAAGATTCTGCTCGCGGGGATCGAGAACGGTGCCGTCCGCGCGACCGATATTTCGCAGCATTCGACCGGCTCCGAGTTCACGATCCTGGAAGGCGCGCATCGCTGCCGCGCGCAATTGCCGGTACCAGGAATTCACATGGTGCAGAACGCGATGCTCGCGGTGGCCGCCGGGCGCGTGTTTGGTCTTTCGATCGAGGAATGCGCGGTCGGCCTGGCTTCGACGCCGCTGACGAAAGCACGCCTTCAGATTAAGGAAATCGATGGCATTCAGTTCATCGACGACAGCTACAACGCGAATCCCGAGTCGATGAAAGCCGCACTCCGGACGCTCGTCGAACTGGATGCGGACGGGCGGCGCATCGCCGTGCTCGGTGAAATGGGCGAGCTGGGTCCGGAATCAGAACGTGGCCATCGCGAAGTGGGCGAGACGGCGGCGGCGTTGCGCATTGACGAGCTGATCGCAGTCGGCGCGGCCGGCGCAGGCATCGCGCGCGCCGCCCACAACGCCGGCCTGGAAAATTGCGTCGCCGTCGATTCCGCGGAGAAAGCCGCGGAACGGCTTGGGAAAACCGCGGCGCCCGGCGATTTGATTCTCGTCAAAGGGAGCCGCTCCGCGCGAATGGAACGGGTGCTGGAAGAATTCGCGAGGCACCGCACCGAGGAGGTCGCGCCATGATGTATTACCTCCATCTCCTCAGCGAGGAGGTTAAAGGGTTCAATGTATTCAGTTACGTGACCTTTCGCGCCGTGGCGGCGGCAGTCACCGCGTTCGTCCTCTCGCTCGCATTTGGGAATTTCGTCATCCGCAAATTGATCGCGCTCAAGATCGGCCAGCCGATCCGGACGGCCGACGAAGTCCATCGGCTCGCCGAACTGCACAGCGCGAAACAGGGCGTTCCGACGATGGGTGGGGTCCTGATCATCGGGACGGTTGTCCTCTCGAGCGTCATGTGGGCGCGCCCCGATAATCGCTTCGTCTGGCTCGCGCTCTTCAGTATGGTGTATCTCGGCGGCCTCGGTTTCGTGGACGATTACCTCAAGGTCACCAAGAAAAAATCGGACGGGATAAGCGGCCGGTTGAAATTGGTTTTTCAGCTCGGCCTTGCCTGCCTCGTCGCCGCAGTTTTTCTGACGAATCCGCTTATCGAAGTGCAGGCGCGCTCCCTTTATCTGCCCTTCTTCAAAATACCGGTCGTGCCCAACATGGGGTGGCTGACGCTTGTCTTCTTCGCGTTCGTCATCGTGGGCTCGTCGAACGCGGTCAATCTCACCGATGGTCTCGACGGCCTCGCCATCGGCTGCACGGTTACGGTGGCGTTTGCCTACGCGTTGCTTTGCTACGCCGCCGGAAATTTCCGCATCGCCGAATATCTCCAGGTCCCGTTTTATCCCTACACCGGTGAGCTGACCGTGGTCTGCGCCGCTCTGACCGGCGCCGGCCTTGGGTTTCTCTGGTTCAACTGCCATCCCGCGAAAGTGATCATGGGCGATACTGGCGCGCTCGCGATCGGCGGCGTCATCGGCGTGATCGCGATTTGTTGTAAACAGGAGCTGCTCCTCGCGGTCGTGGGCGGCGTGTTCGTGCTCGAAGCCGTGTCCGTCATTCTCCAGGTGCTCAGCTTCCGGCTGACCGGCAAACGCATCTTCGCCATGTCGCCGCTCCATCATCATTTCGAATTGAGCGGCTGGAAAGAGAACACCGTGATCGTGCGGTTCTGGATCTTATCGGCCATCTTCGCGCTCCTCGGCCTGGCCACGTTAAAATTGAGATAACATGAAGTACTCCGGAAAAAATGTCGCGGTTCTGGGAGCGGGCCTGAGTGGAACCGCGGCCGCGCTGCTGCTCCGGAGCGAAGGCGCGGAAGTCACCGTGCTCGATAGCGCCGAGGAAAATAAGCTGCTGAAATCCACGATCGAAAATCTCCGTGGTCGCGGCGTAAGGGTGATTTGTGGTGCGGCCGCGGAGAAGGACGCATCGTCTTACGATTTCGTCGTGCTCAGTCCGGGGATCGATCCGATCTCGCCGCTCGCGCAAAATTTCTCGTCACGCAACATCGAAACGATCGGTGAGCTGGAACTCGGCTGGCGCTCCGTCGAAGTGCCAGTCATCGCGATCACCGGAACGAACGGCAAAACCACGACGACGGAATTGCTCGCGCAAGTGTTGAACGCCTGCGGCCAGCGCACGATCGCCTGCGGCAACATCGGCAAACCGCTTTGCGAAGTCGCGCTGGAAGAACGCGATCTGGATGTGCTCACAGTCGAAGTCAGCTCTTTCCAGCTCGAGACCATCAGCGCCTTTCGCCCGGCCATTGGCGTCTGGTTGAATTTCGCGCCCGACCATCTCGATCGGTATCGCTCGGTTGCGGAATATCGCGCCGCGAAACTGCGGATTTTCGAGAACCAGACCGCGGACGACGTTGCCGTGATCAACGCCGGTGAATCGCTCCCGAAGATCGCGGCGCGCACCGTGACTTTCAGCGCCTACGCCAACCAGGCGGACTTCCGTTTTGAAAACGGTTCGATCGTTTACCAAAATCAGCCGGTGCTGCGCATGGCCGATCTGAAGCTGCGCGGTTCGCACAACATCGAGAACGTGATGGCCGCGCTGGCGGCAGGTCTCGCCCGCGGGCTGACGTTCGACCAGATGCTTCCGCCGCTCCACGCGTATGAGCCGCGGCCGCACCGTTGCGAGTTTGTTCGCGAGGTCGGTGGCGTCGCTTACGTGAACGATTCGAAGGCGACGAACCTGGACGCCGTCGAGAAAGCGCTGCTGTCGGAGAACCGCAAAGTGATCCTGATCGCCGGCGGGAAAGACAAGGGATTTACCTTCGAAACGTTGCGGCCGTTAGTCGCGGAGAAAGCGCGCGCCGTCATCCTGATCGGCGAAATGGCGGCGCGGATTTGCCAGGATTGGAAGGACGCCGTGCCCTGCGAGATCGCGAACTCCCTCGCCGACGCGGTCGAGCGCGCGCACGCCGTGGCGCAGTCCGGCGAAGTGGTCCTGTTTTCTCCCGGCACTTCCTCTTTCGACATGTTCAAGAGCTACGCCGATCGCGGCGATCAATTCCGTGCCCTCGTGCACGCCTTGCCCAAATAAACCCATGAAACTGCCCAGCCTTTTCCCTGTTAAAAAACTGCGCGCCACTACCGCGCGCCGGTCTCTTGGCGTCCCCGACGAGATAGACTATGAAGAGATGTCCGAGCCCAACATGAAGTTGTCGCGCGCACTTCTCATTGTGCTCGTCCTTCACGTTGTCGCTGTCGCCGGCATTATTGCGTTCAACACGATCAAGAGTCGGCAGGCGGTGGTGCCACCGATGTCGATTCCGAAGGCCGCCACCCAGACACCCACGTTGAAGTCGTCAGGTCCGGCGGTTACGACTTCCGCCCCGGCGATCAAACCGCGCGACGAAACCGCGACGACGAAGCCGGCCGTGAAGGAGGAGCGGAAAGCGATTCCGGTGAAGCCGGTGGCGGAGAAC